>NZ_JAGYGN010000009.1:0-228203 GCF_019947515.1 Pseudomonas sp. A-B-19 | reverse complement strand
AAAAAGGAAGGAAAGTATTAATATCGCGCATAAGAACGCCGGTTTGTTAGATGTGTTTGCTCGCACGAACATCATCAACCAAATCGGCGTTCTTGTTTCTGTGTTTCCCGGGATTCCGTGAAGAACCTTTTTTATGGGCGATGGTTTCTGATGAGTAACAGCCGTCAATCAGTAACCCCTGAGCATCCTTACAAAACTTCGGATACTACATTTCTTTCAGAAAGTACCTACAAGCAGAGGTAAACACCAAAAGCACTCCAGCCAGTAAGTTGAACAGCACGTCGGCGCACGACTTTTATCTTCGTCCGGCTTCAAACTTACTTATTGCGAGTGCAACCATGAAACCCATCCGCTACAACCAGTATCGCTCGACCCGAAGCTTCAACAGTCGAATACGTTTTCTGATTCTTCACTACACGGCCGCTAACTTTTCAAGTTCTGTCAGTGCCCTGACCGGCCCGAATGTCAGCGCGCACTATCTGGTTCCAGATATCACTGACCCCAGTTACCTGAAAGCCGGCCACACCGTGCAGGAGGTTTTCAGCCTGGTGGATGAAACCTATCGCGCGTGGCACGCAGGTGTCAGTCAGTGGGGCAGCCGCAGCAATCTGAATGACACATCCATCGGCATTGAAGTCGTCAACCTGGCGACCGACAACAAAGGCGAATTCACCTTTCCGCCGTATCACCCCGAGCAGATTGCCGCGATTGAGCAACTGGCGTTGAACATCCTCAAGCGTTACCCGGATATCACGCCGACGCAGGTTTTGGGCCACTCCGATATTGCCATCGGCCGTAAAAGTGACCCTGGGCCGATGTTTCCCTGGCGGGAGCTTTACTTGAAAGGTGTCGGTGCCTGGTTCGATGAAAGCACTCGGGACGAGTATCTGCGCCAATACAACACTTCGGGTATTCCAGCCCGAAACGAATTGCTTGAGCTGTTTAAAACCTATGGATACGATGTTTCAGGTGCGTCAACGGAAGGCGGTTTTCAACAGTTGGTGCGGGCATTCCAGATGCATTTTCGCCCGGAAAACTTCGACGGAAAAATGGACATGCAAACAGCCGCCAATCTGAAGGCACTGGTAGTCAAATACTTTCCCGGCTGATCGGTAACAAACGGCAAGGTCAATCAATGTGACCTTGCCGGCGGTATCAGAGCGTATATCTCTGCAAGTTCCCCATCATCTCCTTCAACGCCTCGATGTTGTCCTTCGGATGCACCGCGCCGTCGAAATCACAGATTTGCTGCCAGTGCGCCGCCACGTCCTGCGGGGAGAAACCCGTCCGTGGATCGAACCCGGCACCGAGGCTGCGCTCCCAGCGGACCTTGCCCATCCAGCCGCCGCCGACCTCAAACAGACCGGAGGTTTCCTGGCAGTTCTCGCTGGCCAGGTACACCACCAGTGGGCTGACCAGTTCCGGCTTGAGCTGTTCGAAGACTTGCGGCGGGATCAGCCCTTCGGTCATGCGTGTGCCGCCGGTGGGGGCGATGGCGTTGACCAGGATGTTGTTCTTGCGGCCTTCGATGGCCAGGGTGCGGGTCAGGCCGTAGAGACCGAGCTTGGCCATGCCGTAGTTGGACTGGCCGAAGTTGCCATAGATGCCCGAGGTCGACGCAGTGAAAATCACCCGACCGTAGTTTTGCTCGCGCATGTGCGGCCAGGCGGCGCGGGTGACTTTGTAGGCACCTTCGACGTGGATGCGGTAAACCAAGTCCCAGTCGGCGTCATCCATTTTGTGGAAGGTCTTGTCCCGCAGAATCCCGGCGTTGTTGACCACTACGTCGACTCGACCGAAGACGTCCAGGGCGTGCTGGACCAGTTTGTCACCGTCAGTGACCGAGTCGTGGTTGGCCTCGGCGATGCCACCCGCCTCGCGAATGTCCGCCACCACGCGGTCGGCGGCCGAGGCGTTGGCGCCCTCACCCTGGGCCGAGCCGCCAAGATCGTTGACCAGCACCCTGGCGCCCTGTTTAGCGAACAGCAGTGCATGCGCCCGTCCCAGGCCGCCACCGGCTCCGGTGATGATCACGACTTTATCTTCGAAGTGCACAGATTCATTCATGGGGGACTCCAGCAGGCCAGGGGACAATGCGTCCGAGTTTCAGGCACGGCGCGGCAGGTCACAATGAACACGGGGGAGGCTGAATAGTGCGCGATAAGGCTGGGGGATGATGATCGCGTCGGACAGGATGACGCGATCCTTGTGGCGAGGGAGCTTGCTCCCGTTGGGCCGCGAAGCGGGCCTTCTTTTTCCCTACAGAGCACGGGACTGCTACGCAGTCCAACGGGAGCAAGCTCCCTCGCCACAGAAGCAGAACAGGTTCAACGCTGCGAATCAGGAACACGCCATCTTGCGCGGCGGCAACAGCAGTTGATCGCGAAACGCCAGGTAGTGCTTGAGCACCTCGCAGGGCGCCTCGATCTGTGGGTAGTGGCCAATGTCGGGCAACACCACCGTGTCCGCGTCCGGGATCAGTTCCCGGTAACGCTCGACCATGTGTATGCCAGAGACCGGGTCGACCCCGCCATCGATCACTCGCAGCGGCACTTCACCACGTTGCATCGCGCTCACCCAGCGGTTGCGCCAGACGCGTCGCTCCGGGATATAGGCAATCAATTTATGCATGATCCGTGGCCCGCGCTGGCTTTCGACCAGGCTCCAGAAGTCATCCATCTGGCTTTCACTGGGGCGGGTTTGCGGACCGAAAATCTGCCGGAAGCTTCTCACCAGACCATCACGGCTGAAGGTGCGGCCAATGATCCAGCCCACAGGGCTAAGCAAGAGTTTTTGTATCAATACCGGGCGATGGGCTTCGGCAAACAACCCGCCGTTGAGAAACACACAACTGGCCAGCTCCACCCGCGACTCGTAATGCCTGGCCAGCAGTTCCTGGGCCACGCTGTCGCCGTAATCGTGAGCAAACAGGTGCACCGGCTGTTCGACATTCAGGTGTTCAAGCAGTGCCTGTTGCAAATCCGCTTGCTCGAGAAGGCTGTATTGGTGATTCGCAGGTTTGGCCGAATCGCCGAAGCCCAGCATGTCGCAAGCGATCACGCGAAACCGCTGACTCAAAGGCTGCCACAGGTAATGCCAGTCCCAACTGGCGGACGGGAAGCCGTGAATGAGCAACAGCGGCTCACCCTGCCCTGCTGTCCAGTAACGGATGCTCTGGCCACGGAAGACGAACGTCTGGCTGCGTTTGCGCCAGACACACAGGGGGATCTCGGCGAGTTCCATCAGAGTTTATAACCCGGGTCCAGTTTATCGAGTTTGCGCAGCAGCGCCGGCCACGCCAGCGCTCCGCCCATTCCTTGAGCACTTCGGGTGACACCCGCGAGCATGGCTTTGGCGCCGGCCAGGATCTGCGGTTCGATGACGATCAGTTCAGCGGCACCGTTTTGCGCCATGACCTGAATGTCGCAGGCACGCGCAAAGGTGAACATCATCAGGAACGTATCGGCGATGGTGCTGCCGCAGGTCAGCAGACCGTGGTTATGCAACATCAGGAAATTGTTTTCACCGAGATCGGCCTGCAGCCGCACTTTCTCATCATGGTTGAGCGCCACGCCTTCGTAGGCGTGGTAGGCCAGGCTGGAAAGCACGAACAACGACTGTTGACTGATCGGCAAAACACCCTGCTTCTGTGCCGACACCGCCACCCCTGAAGCCGTGTGAGTGTGGAGCACGCAGACGACATCGTGACGAACTTCATGCACGGCGCTGTGGATGGTGTAACCCGCCGGATTGATCTCGTAAGGACTGTCCATCAGCTTGTTGCCGGCCAGATCCACCTTGACCAGGCTCGACGCGGTCATTTCATGAAACATCAACCCGAACGGGTTGATCAGGAAATCTTCGGTGCCGGGCACCTTGGCGGAGATATGGGTGAAGATCAGGTCATCCCAGCCGTGTTGAGCGACCAGGCGATAACAAGCCGCTAGGTCGACGCGTGTCTGCCACTCGGCAGCACTGACCCGGTGTTTGACATTGTGAGGCGATTGGTCAGGATCGACAGTCACGGCAAGGAACCTCGGTGTTTTTATGATGGAGTGTTTCCTATGTTTACCGAGTCTAGTCACCCCTTGAAGTTCGTGTACTTGCATTCGCAGCCAGCTTGGTGACCCTGCGAGTCAGTCCCCCGGCCACCCTGGATCCATGTCAAACGACCGACGCCAGCGATGGTCTGACCGGTCGTTTTTTACCGTACTGTCAGAACCCTGACTGGCATGGGTACCGGGGCAACGATCAGGTGCGCAGTGCGTTGATCAGGTCCGCCAGCCAAGGCTCGGCGTCCGTCTCGGGGGTCACGCTTTCACTGGCATCCAGGCGTAGCATCGGCAGTACTTCGCGAATGCCCAGTTCAGCGAACAATTCGCGCATCTGCTCGCCGCCGCCACAAAAAGTATCGCCATAACTCGCATCACCCAATCCGATCACCGCGCCTGGCAAACCGCGCCAGGCCGCTGGCAATTGGTCGCGAATGGTCGAATACAGCGGTTGCAGGTTGTCCGGCAGCTCGCCCATGCCGGTGGTCGAGGTCACCGCCAGAAAGGCTTGCGGGGCAAACGCCTGGATATCGGCGAGGGTCGCACGCGAGTTGTGAAAGGTTTCGAAACCGGCGGCTTTCAAAAGGCTGGCGGCGTGACGGGCAACTTCTTCGGCCGTGCCGTACACCGAGCCGGAAATGATGGCGACTTTCATCAATCTGATCCTGAATCCGAGTAAAAGACCCGGATATTAACAGCACGGTCGTGATTGTTCTTTTAGAACGCAATCGACAATCAATCAGGAAAGGATACTCCGATGATTAATGCACAGCTGCTGCAAATGGCGATCAACACCTCCAACGACGGAATCGTGATTGCCGAAAAGGAAGGCGACCAGGACAAAATCCTCATTTACGTCAACCCCGCGTTCGAACGCCTGACGGGGTACTCCAGCGAAGAAATCCTCTATCAGGATTGCCGCTTCCTGCAGTCGGGAGACCGCGACCAGCAAGCCCTGCCGTTGATTCGCGACGCCTTGAACCGTGATGGATCCTGCCGGGAAATACTGCGCAACTACCGCAAGGACGGCACACCGTTCTGGAACGAGCTGTCCCTTTCAACGGTAAAAAATCCAGCGGACGGGCAAACCTACTTTGTCGGCGTACAGAAAGATGTCACCGCGCAGGTCAGGGCACAGCAGCGCGTGACACAGCTTGAAGCGCAGTTGGCTGAACTCCAGGCCGAACTGACTGCGCTCAAGGCGACGAACGGCAAAAACCAAATCCAGAATTAACGGTCTATAACCAGAATCACCGTTGACTTTGTAACTATATATTTCGAGCTGGCCATGCAACGTGACGCCCTCCTGACCCAGGATGAGCTGGATTTCATCCAGAGCATGCAACACAACCCGCAACTCAATGTGCGGGACGCGACGTCGAGCCTGCTCGTCAACGGGGGATCGCAAATTCGTGACCTGCTCACCCGCCTGGCGGCCCATGAGCAGGTCACCATTCAAGCCAGCTTCGAAAACCAGCAAATGACCTTCCCTCTGCACCTGGTGGAAGACGAGTTCCATGCGCTGCACCTGCGCCTCGGCGTGCCGAGCATCTATGAAGACGGACCGATGGTCCGGCCTTGGCGCCTGGTACTGGACGAACCGGTAGCACTGGAAAACGCCAAGGGTCAAACCGGCACCCTGTGGGTGCACGAAGTGTCGTGCAAAGGGGTTTTGCTGGAGGTTCGCAACAAGACCAAGCCGCCGAAGCATTTCGCCTTGTGGTTCAGCCCGTCAGGCTATGAGCGGATTGCCTTGCGTGGCACTTTCGAGAAAGAAAACGAACAGGGCTTCTATGCCTATCAACTGAGCCAGAGCGATGCGGACGAAACCGAGCGCCTGCACCAGTTCATTCTGCAACAGCATCGGTTGACTCATCCCACGCTGCATCTCTGAACCTCAAGTATCCAGGCTACCCGCCAGGAACTGCTTCAGACGCTGGCTCATGACCTCCCCCTCATTGCCCAGGCATCCGATCGATGACCCGGCCAGGCTCTCCTGTACCAGATCGCAAGCATCACCGGCCAACAACAATCGGCACTCCAGACTCATTGCCAGGCGATTCAAACGCCGCGGCAACTCGGGAGCTGGCACATGATTGGAAAACAGCACCAGCGACAGGGGCTTGAGCCTTTCACACGTCAACGCCAACTCATCGAACGGTTGACCAATGTTCAGCACGCGAACGGCCGCTGGCCCGGCACTCAGAAACAGGGCCGCGACCAACAGTTCCAGCTCGCGGCAATGGCCAACCAGGGCACAGATGACCACCCGACGCGGCTGTTTGTCTCGCAGCAACAACAGACGCTGCACCACTCGGGAACGCAAAAAACCATCCAGGAACAGCCACTCGCTGGTACCGCCGAACTGATCCTGTCGTTGCAACAATTGCTTCCAGACAGGCATCAGAATGTCCTGAAACACCACCGGCAGGGCGTAACTGGAAAAGATTTGCCCGTAGACCTGCTCCAGCCGAATGTCGTCAAACCCGTTGACCGCAGCAAGAACCTGCTGCTGCCACTGTGCATAATCGGCTTGCACGAGGTTGTTGGGGATAATGTGCGACAACGCCTGAAGCGGCTGGGTTTTAGCCAGGATCCTGCCGATCTTGCTGACGACTACACCGCGCTCGACCCAGCCGAGGATATTGCGAACCCGTTCGATATCGGTCAGCGAATACAGGCGATGCCCGCTTTCGGTGCGCATTGGAACAATCAGGCCATAACGTCGCTCCCAGGCTCGAAGCGTGACCGGATTGACGCCTGTCAGGCGCGCCACTTCGCGAATCGGAAAGAGCTCTTCCTGTTCAAGGGAGACAGCCCGCTGTACACCTGAAACTACGCCAGTAAGGACAGGCATCTGGGATTGTATGTCCATGTGCAGATTGGATCCCAATTTAACTCCCCTTCCCCACAACGATTCAAGTTCACAATCGAAAAAAACCGTTCAAAGACGAAACCGGCAGAATGAGGAATAATCCTTGCTTGTTTCAAGCCGCAGCCCACTACCCCGGCGCTGCGCCTGGCGAAGTTCCTATCCGGAGCGACGCAAATGTCTTACGCAGATGCACGATGTCTACCCCTTCCGGTTCGGTGCCATCGGTCAACGCCCGCCGCGCTGGAAACAGGCCGTGGCAATCTGGTTGGCGTTCTTTCCGGTTTCCCTGCTGTTCAACTTTGCGCTGGGGTCGCTGCTCAATGAAATGGCGCTGCTGCCCCGCGTGCTCATCAGCACCCTGTGCCTGACGCCGCTGATGGTGTATTTCTTCATTCCACTGTCGACCCGTTTGCTGGCCAATTGGCTGAACAGCACGCCCGTACGCCGCTTGCCCGCCGCCCCCTCCACCCAAAACCACTGATCCCCCGCTCCTACAGATATTTCCCGCAATAGATAGAGCGCTCCCGTCGCTGGTATAGTTTTGTTCTCACCGCGACGCGAGCCTTTCATGACTTCTTCCGCAGCCCCTATCCTCATTACCGGTGCCGGCCAGCGTGTCGGCCTGCATTGCGCCCGGCGACTGCTGGAAGATGGCCAGCGCGTGATTTTCAGCTACCGCAGCGAGCGTCCCGGCGTACAAGCCCTGCGCGATCTGGGGGCCACCGCGGTGTTCGCCGATTTCGCCAGCGAGGCCGGAATCCTGGCCTTCATCAGCGAACTGAAAACCCACACCGACCGTTTGCGGGCGATTGTCCACAACGCTTCCGAATGGCTGGCCGAAACACCGGATACCGACGCCGCAGCGTTCACCCGCATGTTCAGCGTGCACATGCTGGCGCCCTACCTGATCAACCTGCATTGCGCCGACCTGCTGCAACGCTCGAGCCCCGCCGACATCGTGCACATCAGCGATGACGTGACCCGCAAGGGCAGCAGCAAGCACATCGGCTATTGCGCCAGCAAAGCCGGGCTCGATAGCCTGACCCTGTCCTTCGCCGCCAGGTACGCGCCGGCCATCAAGGTCAACGGAATCGCCCCGGCCCTGCTACTGTTCAACCCTGAAGACGACGCGGCCTACCGCGCCAAGGTGCTGGCCAAGTCCGCGCTGGGCATCGAACCCGGCTGCGAAGTGATCTACCAGAGCCTGCGCTATCTGCTCGACAACCCTTATGTCACCGGCACCACCCTGACCGTCAACGGCGGACGGCACATCAAATAAGTGCCTCGCGAGGATTTTCCATGACGTTATCCCTGCCCCAGAACTATCGAGAGATCCTTATCGGCCTCGGCGAAAACCCCGACCGCGAGGGTTTGCTCGATACGCCGATGCGTGCGGCCAAAGCCATGCAGTACCTTTGCCATGGTTACGAGCAAAGTGTCGAAGAGATCGTCAATGACGCGCTGTTCGCCTCCGACAACGATGAAATGGTCATCGTCGACAACATCGAGCTGTACTCGCTTTGCGAACACCACATGCTGCCCTTCATCGGCAAGGCGCATGTGGCTTATATTCCGACCGGCAAGGTGCTGGGCCTGTCGAAGATTGCGCGACTGGTGGACATGTTCGCCCGGCGCCTGCAGATCCAGGAAAACCTCACCCGGCAAATCGCCGATGCGGTGCAACAGGTGACCGGTGCGGCTGGTGTCGCAGTGGTCATCGAAGCGCAGCACATGTGCATGATGATGCGCGGCGTCGAGAAACAGAATTCGACCATGAACACCTCGGTGATGCTCGGCGCCTTCCGCGAGTCGAGCAACACCCGCCAGGAGTTCCTGCAATTGATTGGACGGAGCAAGTAGCAATGCCACAACTTCAGCCAGGCATGGCACGCATTCGGGTCAAAGACCTGTGCCTGCGTACCTACATCGGCATCAACGAGGATGAAATCCTCAACAAGCAGGATGTGCTGATCAACCTCACCATTCTGTACGCAGCCCAGGAAGCGGTACGGGACAACGATATCGATCACGCATTGAACTACCGAACGATCACCAAGGCGATCATCGCCCATGTGGAAGGCAACCGCTTTGCGCTGCTCGAACGCCTGACCCAGGAGATTCTCGACCTGGTGATGGCCAACGCATCGGTGCTCTACGCCGAGGTCGAGGTCGACAAGCCCCACGCGCTGCGATTTGCCGAGTCGGTGTCGATTACGCTGGCAGCGAGCCGCTGAGCTTCAAGCCGCAAGCTTCAAGCGGTAAGCTACAGCTCACCGAACATCCATCTTGCAGCTTGAGGCTTGCCGCTTGAAGCTGTCTCGCAGAGACCGCCATGACCGATCAACAACGCCTGGAACTCGAAGCCGCCGCCTTTCGCCGGCTGGTGGCCCATCTGGACAGCCGCAAGGATGTGCAGAACATCGACCTGATGAACCTCTCGGGTTTCTGCCGCAACTGCCTGTCCAAGTGGTACAAGGCGGCGGCTGACGAACGCCAGATCGAGGTCAGCCTCGACGAAGCCCGCGAAGTGGTTTACGGCATGCCGTACGCCGACTGGAAAGCCCAATTTCAGCAAGAAGCCAGCGCCGAACAACAGGCGGCGTTCGCCAAAGGAAAACCCAATGAGTGATTTGAACACCCTGCGCGCCAGCTTCAAGAGCGGCGAACACGCCTTCGCCGAGACCCTGGCGTTCATTGCTGCCGGTTACGACTACCAGCCTCAGGCTTTCAACAATGGTGGCGTGGAAAACGCGGCCGGGCAGAACGAAGGCTCGTGCAAGACCCTGGGTCTGGCGCTGCTCGAAGGCTTGAGTGATGAAGAAGCCCTGCTGGCGTTCGGTGAGCATTACCGTTCCGTGGTGGCGACACCAGAAGGCAGCGATCACGGCAACATCCGGGCGTTGATTGCCCATGGCCTGGCGGGTGTGAAATTCGCTCAGCAGCCGCTGACTCGCCGATAAGCGCATTCCTGTAGGAGCCGGCTTGCCGGCGAAGGGTCCATTGAGCTTTGCATCATTCTTGCGGACGCCTTCGCTGCGATGCGGCGACCCGACAAGCCAGCTCCTACAGGTCAGCGTCATTGTTTGGAACGCTCAAACCACATTCCGACTTTTAAGATTGACCCGGCGACTTTATTTCGTTTGCCCCGTACCACTGCTCACGGCTTAGATAAAAAGAAGCCTCCCTTCTTTCGAGCCGGTCATCCATGCGCAGCGAATCCATCAGCCAGTCGATCAATATCGTTCACCCTGTCACGCTCAGCCACGGCAAAAACGCCGAGGTCTGGGACACCGATGGCAAACGCTACATCGACTTTGTCGGCGGCATCGGCGTGTTGAACCTCGGCCATTGCCATCCGCGTATCGTCCAGGCCATCCGCGAACAAGCCACCCGACTGACCCATTACGCGTTCAATGCAGCGCCCCATGTGCCTTACCTCGAACTGATGGAGCGCCTCAGCGCATTCATGCCAGTGAGTTACCCGGTCAGCGGCATGCTCACCAACAGCGGCGCGGAAGCAGCGGAAAACGCCCTGAAGATCGTCCGTGGCGCCACCGGCCGTAGCGCAGTCATCGCCTTCGACGGCGCTTTCCATGGCCGCACACTGGCCACCCTCAACCTCAACGGCAAGGTCGCACCCTACAAACAGAAAGTCGGTGTGCTGCCGGGGCCGGTCTTTCATCTGCCGTTTCCCAGCCGGGACAACGGCGTGACCTGTGCCGATGCCCTCAAAGCCATGGAGCGCCTGTTCAGCGTCGAGATCGATGTCGATGACGTCGCCTGTTTTATCGTCGAACCGGTGCAGGGCGAAGCGGGTTTTCTGGCCATGGAGACCGAGTTCGCCCAGGCACTGCGCAAGTTCTGCGACGACAAGGGCATTGTGCTGATCGCCGATGAAATCCAGTCCGGTTTCGGCCGAACCGGCCAGCGCTTCGCGTTCTCGCGACTGGGCATCGAGCCGGACCTGATCCTGCTCGGCAAAAGCATCGCTGGCGGCGTGCCTCTGGGTGCGGTGGTCGGGCGCAAGCCGCTGCTGGACAACTTGCCCAAGGGCGGACTCGGTGGCACTTACTCCGGTAACCCCATCGCCTGCGCTGCGGCACTGGCAACTCTGGACGAAATGACCGATGCCAACCTGCACGCCTGGGGTACCCAACAGGAAGAAGCGATTGTCGGCCGCCATGCAACCTGGCGCGCGAACAAGCTGACGCCGTACCTGGGACGCCTGACCGGCGTCGGCGCCATGCGTGGCATCGAGCTGATCAACGCCGATGGCTCTCCCGCCGCCGCCCAGTTGACACAATTGCTGGCACTGGCACGAGACGCCGGTTTGCTGCTGATGCCCAGCGGTAAATCGCGGCACATCATTCGCTTGCTGGCGCCGTTGACCATCGAGGCTGCGGTACTGGAGGAAGGCATGGATATCCTTGAGGCGTGTCTGGCAAAACTATCCTGAGAGCGAAGTACAGTCTCTGTGGGAGCGAGCTTGCTCGCGATGGCGATTGAACATTCAATATAGATGCTGGCTGATAGTCCGCTATCGCGAGCAAGCTCGCTCCCACAGGGTTGATGCATTATTCATGGGTACAAAAAAACCGGCCGAAGCCGGTTTTCTTTATTTCAACGTATGCAGAATCAAGCGTTCTGCAGATTGTCGAGGTAACGCTCGGCATCCAGTGCCGCCATGCAACCGGCGCCGGCCGAGGTGATGGCCTGACGGTACACGTGGTCAGCCACGTCACCGGCGGCGAAGATACCTTCGAGGTTGGTGGCAGTGGCGTTGCCGTCACGGCCGCCCTGCACAACCAGGTAGCCGTCTTTGAGGGTCAACTGGCCTTCGAACAACGAGGTGTTCGGGGTGTGGCCAATGGCGATGAACACGCCGTCGACTTTCACTTCGTCGAAGCTGCCGTCGTTGTTCTTCAGGCGCGCACCAGTCACGCCCATGTTGTCGCCCAGCACTTCATCCAGTGTTGCGTTCAGCTTCAGCTCGATCTTGCCTTCGGCAACGCGGGCGTTCAGCTTGTCGATCAGGATCTTCTCGGCGCGGAAGGTTTCGCGACGGTGGATCAGCGTGACTTTGCTCGCGATGTTGGCCAGGTACAGGGCCTCTTCAACAGCGGTGTTGCCGCCGCCGACCACGGCAACCGGCTTGTTGCGGTAGAAGAAACCGTCGCAGGTCGCGCAGGCCGAAACGCCTTTGCCCATGAAGGTTTCTTCGGACGGCAGGCCCAGGTAACGAGCGCTGGCGCCGGTGGCGATGATCAGGGCGTCGCAGGTGTAAGTCGCGCTGTCGCCGGTCAGGGTGTACGGCTTGGCAGCGAAGTCCACGGCATTGATGTGATCGAACACGATCTCGGTTTCGAAACGCTCGGCGTGCTCGCGCATCCGCTCCATCAGCGCCGGGCCGGTCAGGCCGTGGACGTCGCCCGGCCAGTTATCGACTTCGGTGGTGGTGGTCAGTTGACCGCCGGCCTGCATGCCGGTGATCAGCAGTGGCTTGAGGTTGGCACGGGCGGCATAGACCGCGGCGCTGTAACCGGCAGGGCCGGAACCGAGAATAATCACTCGCGAATGACGGACTTCAGACATGACCTGCTCCTGTTGACCGGCCCGGAACACCTGGCGCGGAACGCCGGATTGCCGGCTGGAATAAAAAAGAACGGTTGAAAGCACTTGGGGAAGGCTTGAACCCGACCGTCCTGTAAAAAGATTGGGTGCAGCGTATCGAGGGGGCGAAGATTAAGGAAATACGGATTAACAATCCAGCTCATAGGTGGTCTCTATGCCATCTGCCCGACGATATCGACGTCTTTGTTACAGTGAATGTCGATAACACTGCCGCGCTTTCGCACGTGAAGCAAAGCCGGTAAGGTCGGCGCGTTTTCCCTTTGCTCGGAGCACATCATGCCTGCCCCCGTTCTGTCCGGCCCGCAATACCTGCGCGAAGGCCTCAAGCTGGTGCTGAGCCCCAGCCTGCGTTTGTTCGTGTTGTTGCCGCTGGCGATCAACCTGGTGCTGTTCGTCGGATTGATCTACTTGGCCGGCCATCAATTCAGCCTGTGGGTCGACACCTTGATGCCGTCCCTGCCCGACTGGCTGAGTTTTCTCAGTTACATTCTATGGCCGCTGTTCGTGGTGCTCGTCGTGCTGATGGTGTTCTTCACCTTCACCATGCTCGCCAATGTCATTGCCGCGCCATTCAATGGCTTCCTGGCGGAGAAAGTCGAGGTAGTGGTGCGCGGCACCGACGACTTCCCGGCCTTCAGCTGGGGCGAACTGATTGCGATGATCCCACGCACCCTGGCCCGGGAAATGCGCAAGCTCGGCTATTTCCTGCCAAGGGCGATCGGCCTCTTCATCCTGTCCTTCATCCCGGTTGTGAACATCATCGCCGCACCGCTGTGGCTGCTGTTCGGGGTGTGGATGATGGCGATCCAGTACATAGACTACCCGGCGGACAACCACAAGCTGGGCTGGAACGAAATGCTCGCCTGGCTGCGGCAGAAGCGCTGGCAGAGCATGAGTTTCGGCGGCAGCGTGTACCTGGTGCTGCTGATCCCGGTGGTCAACATCCTGATGATGCCGGCCGCCGTGGCCGGGGCGACATTGTTCTGGGTCCGTGAACGCGGCGCGGAAAACCTGGTGGCCCAGCGCTGAGCCATCAGCGCCGGCACTGCAGTCACAAATCCATCATCCCGACGTCACACTGACGACATGGCCCCAACCGACACTGGGGTCATGACGACAGCTCTGCATATCACCCTGATCACCGAAACCTTCCCACCGGAAATCAACGGCGTGGCCAATACCCTGGGCCGCTTGTGCGACGGACTGCGCGCGCGAGGGCATCAGGTGGAATTGGTGCGACCGCGTCAGGGCTGCGACCAGCAGTTGGGCAGCGACGATGAACTGCTGCTGTGTCGCGGCTGGCCGCTACCGGGCTATCCCGGCCTGCAATGGGGTCAGTCGTCGATGCACAAGCTGCTGCGGCGCTGGACGCGTCATCGCCCGGATGTGCTCTACATCGCGACCGAAGGGCCGCTGGGTCTGTCAGCCCTGCGTGCGGCACGGCGGCTTGGGATTTCCGTGGTCAGCGGTTTTCACACCAATTTCCAGCAATACTCCAACCAGTACGGGTTTGGCTTGCTCACGCGCCTGCTGACTCACTACCTGCGCTGGTTCCACAACCGCTCGACCATGACCCTGGTGCCCAGCGTCAGCCAGCGCATGGAACTGCAGCGACGTCATTTCGAGCGACTGGCGTTGCTGTCCCGAGGGGTCGACAGCGAATTGTTTCACCCGGCCAAACGGTTAAATGCCCTGCGCGAGCAATGGGGACTGAGCGAGGCAGACATCGCCGTCATTCATGTCGGACGCCTGGCCCCGGAAAAAAACCTCGGCCTGCTCAAGCGTACCTTCAATTCCCTCAAGGCGAGTTATCCCCAGCGCACGCTGAAACTGATCGTGGTCGGCGATGGCCCACAGCGCCAGGAACTGGAAAACGAAATCCCCGAGGCGATTTTCTGCGGCACCCAACGGGGTGAGGCCCTGGCGTGTCACTACGCGTCGGGCGACGTGTTTCTGTTTCCGAGCCTGACCGAAACCTTTGGCAATGTAGTGCTTGAAGCACTTGCCTCGGGGCTCGGCGTGGTGGCCTACGATAAGGCAGCAGCCGCCCAGCATATTCGTCATGGCTACAACGGCGTGCTGGCGATGCCGGGGGATGAAGAAGCGTTCTGCGATGCAGCGGCATGGCTGCTGGAGGAAAGGGAAGCCTTGCGCAATGTACGGCTCAATGCGCGCCAGCATGCCAGTCGCCAGGGTTGGGCGACGATCATTGAGCAATTCGAGGGACAGTTGCGGGGGGCTTGCATGCTGCAACAGTCAGTGCCGGATGCTGCGTTGCTGCCTTGAAAAGCTTCGCTGGCAAGCCAGCTCCTACAGGTTCGATGAGATCAATGTAGGAGCTGGCTTGCCAGCGAAGAGGGCTTCGAAGACGCCGCTTAAACCAGTGTCATCAACGCCTCACGGCTGAACGGCAGAATGTCCTCTTCACGGCCATCGCGCACTTTCTGTGCCCAGTCCGGATCCACCAGCAATGCCCGGCCGACCGCCACCAGGTCGAACTCGTCGTTGTTCAGGCGCTCCAGCAATTTTTCCAGGCTGGCCGGTTGCGCGATCTTGTCGGTGTTGACCATGAACTGCAGGAACTCGCCATCCAGGCCGACGCTGCCCACGGTGATGGTCGGCTTGCCGGTGAGTTGGCGGGTCCAGCCGGCCAGGTTCAACTCGGAACCGTCGAACTCCGGCTCCCAGAAACGGCGGGTCGAGCAGTGGAAAATATCCACGCCCGCTTCCGCCAGCGGTTTGAGGAACTCGCCCAAGGCTTGCGGGGTTTGCACCAGACGTGCGGTGTAGTCCTGCTGCTTCCACTGGGAGAAACGGAAGATGATCGGAAAACCTTCGCCGACCGCGGCACGCACGGCCTGAATCAATTCAATGGCCAGGCGCGAACGGTTGGCCAGGCTGCCGCCGTACTCGTCAGTACGCTGATTGCTGCCTTCCCAGAAGAACTGGTCGATCAGGTAACCGTGAGCACCGTGGATTTCCACGCCGTCCATGCCGATGCTCTGCGCATCCTTGGCGGCCTGGGCGAACGCGGCGATCACCTCCTGGATGTCCTGTTTGGTCATGCCATGCACCACGACCTGACCTTCCTTGATTTTTTCCGACGGGCCATAACCCGGCACGCTGGCGTCTGGCTCGGTGCCGATACGGCGTACGCTGCCCACATGCCACAACTGCGGAACGATCTTGCCGCCTTCGGCGTGAACGGCGTCGACGACTTTCTTCCAGCCGGCCAGGGCCGCTTCACCGTAGAAATGCGGAACGTTCGGGTAGCCATTGGACGCCTTGTGACCGACGGTGGTGCCTTCGGTGACGATCAGGCCAACGCCCGCAGCGGCGCGACGACGGTAGTATTCGATCACTTTGGAATTTGGCACGCCGCCCGGGGAAAAGGAGCGGGTCATCGGCGCCATGACGACGCGGGTCGGCAGTTCAAGGGTGCCGAGACGGAACGGTTTGAACAGGGCTTTGACGGGCATGGGACGCTCCACGGAAGAATAATTTTATGACGGCGATAATATGGAGAGTCCAGCGCATTGAACAGCATTATTGATTGCAGTGATTAAGGATCAAAAGATAGTAAATAACGTAGGAGCCGGCTTGCTGGCGAATCAGGCGACGCGGTGTGTCATGAACACCGCTTTCGCTGGCAAGCCAGCTCCTACAGGAGAATGTCAGCCCAATGCTTTTTCGATCGCATGAACGATGGTCGGATCATCCGGCGCCGTACGCGGCGAGAACCGAGCCAGTACGCGGCCGTCCTTGCCCAACAGAAACTTCTCGAAGTTCCAGGTGATGTCGCCGGGAAACTCCGCGCCCTCGCCCGCCAGCAAGCGGTACAACTGATGACGGTCATGCCCGTTGACTTCCAGCTTGCTGGACAGCGGAAAGGTCACGCCATAGTTCAGGCTGCAGAACTCCTTGATCTGCTGCTCGGTCCCCGGTTCCTGCCCGGCAAACTGGTTGCACGGCAAGCCCAGCACGCTGAAGCCTTTGCCCTTGTATTGCTGGTAGAGGTTTTCCAGCGCCGCGTACTGCGGGGTCAGGCCGCATTTGGAGGCGACGTTGACCACCAGCACGACTTGGCCTTTGAAAGGCGCCAGAGGTAGCTCCTGTCCATCCAGGGCTGTCAATTTAAGGTCGTGAAAAGCACTCATGGCGTACTCCAGATTCCCGTGTTCTCTTCGAAACAGCCACTTGGCGGTGCCGTCAGGGACAGCCGCAGACTAAAAAGGCGCCCTCGGGGCGCCTCTCCAGCTATCTGAGCTTAGCGCAGAAATCAGTGGTGATGACCACCTTCGCCATGGACGTGGCCATGAGCGATTTCTTCCTGGCTGGCGTCACGGATGTCGATGATCTTGACCTGGAAATTCAGGCGCTGACCAGCCAGCGGGTGGTTGCCGTCGACAGTCACGTCGTCGCCGTCCAGATCACGGATGGTCACGATCTGCATCTGGCCGTCCGGAGCGGAAGCGTGGAACTGCATGCCCACTTCCAGCTCGTCGACGCCTTCGAACATGCTGCGGCTCAGGGTGCTGACCAGTTCGGCAGCGTATTCGCCGTAAGCGTCTTCCGGTTCAACGGCTACGGTCAGCTCGTCGCCGACAGTCTTGCCTTCCAGGGCCTTTTCCAGGCCCGGGATGATGTTGCCTGCGCCTTGCAGGTAGACCAGCGGCGCGCCGCCGGCGGAGCTGTCGATGACCTCACCAGCGTCGTTGGTCAGGGTATAGTCGATGGAGACAGCCTTATTGGCGGCGATCAGCATGGGGCGAGACCTTTTGCATAAGAAGATTGAAAGGCCAAGTTTAGCGAAGCAATCGTCCGAAAGCGAACACAACCCGGACAGACGGAATTCGACGGTCACAGGCTTCCATCAGGACGAGGACGGACACTGGGTGGCCGAGCTTTCCTGCGGCCACACCCAACACCTGCGGCACCAGCCACCCTGGCAATCGCGCGCCTGGGTCATGGACCCTGCGCAGCGCCAGGAAAAAATAGGCCAACCCTTTGATTGTGGTTGGTGCGCACAAGGCTCGGTTAGCGATAACCTTGGCGACTGAATTTCGGTAGTCGGCCAGATATAAGCTGACACCATTGCCATGCACCTTTAGAGAATCCGCATGCAAACTTTTTTTATCGCGCCCACCGATTTTGGTGTGGGCCTGACCTCCATCAGCCTCGGGCTGGTGCGCACATTGGAACGGGCCGGGCTGAAAGTCGGCTTCTTCAAACCGATTGCCCAGCCGCATCCGGGCGACACCGGCCCTGAGCGCTCCACCGAGCTGGTGGCGCGCACGCATGGTCTGAAACCGCCACAACCGCTGGGTCTGGCGCACGTCGAGCGAATGCTCGGCGATGGCCAGCTTGATGAGTTGCTCGAAGAAATCATCACCTTGTACCAGCAAGCAGCCGTCGGCAAAGACGTGCTGGTGGTTGAAGGCATGGTGCCGACCCGTAGCGCCAGTTATGCCGCGCGGGTCAACCTGCATTTGGCCAAGAGCCTCGATGCCGAGGTGATTCTGGTTTCGGCTCCGGAAAACGAAGTGCTGGCCGAACTCTCCGGCCGCGTTGAATTGCAGGCGCAATTGTTCGGTGGTCCGAAGGATCCGAAAGTCCTCGGCGTGATCCTCAACAAGGTCAAGACTGACGAGAGCATGGACGCCTTCGCCGCGCGCCTGAAAGAGCATTCGCCGTTGCTGCGCAGCGGTGATTTCCGTCTGCTCGGCTGCATTCCGTTTCAGCCGGAACTCAATGCGCCGCGCACCCGCGATGTCGCCGACCTGATGGGTGCGCAAGTGCTCAACGCCGGTGATTATGAAACCCGGCGCATGACCAAAATCATCATTTGCGCCCGCACCATGCGCAACACTGTGGAGTTGCTCAAGCCCGGTGTTCTGGTGGTGACCCCGGGGGATCGCGACGACATCATCCTCGCCGTCAGCCTCGCGGCGATCAACGGCGTGCCGCTGGCCGGCCTACTGCTGACCAGCGACACCCTGCCGGATCCGCGCATCATGGATCTGTGCCGTGGCGCATTACAGGCCGGTTTGCCGGTGTTGTCGGTGAGCACCGGTTCCTACGACACCGCTAACCTGCTCAATGGCCTGAACAAGGAAATCCCGATCGACGACCGCGAGCGAGCGGAAATCATCACCGACTTCGTCGCCAGTCATCTCGACGCCAGCTGGCTGCACCAGCGCTGCGGTACACCCCGGGAAATGCGCCTGTCGCCAGCGGTGTTCCGCTATCAATTGATCCAGCGTGCCCAGGCTGCCAACAAACGCATCGTCCTGCCTGAAGGCAGCGAACCGTTCACTGTGCAAGCGGCGGCGATCTGTCAGGAACGCGGGATCGCTCGTTGCGTGTTGCTCGCCAAACCTGAAGACGTCGAGGCCGTGGCCCGCGCCCAAGGCATCGTATTGCCGCCGGGGCTGGAGATTCTCGATCCGGACCTGATCCGCGAGCGTTATGTCGAACCGATGGTCGCCTTGCGTAAGACTAAAAGCCTCAATGCGCCGATGGCCGAGCAGCAACTGGAAGACACCGTGGTGATCGGCACCATGATGCTGGCCCTGGATGAAGTCGACGGACTGGTCTCGGGCGTGATCAACAGCACCGCCAACACCATCCGCCCAGCCCTGCAACTGATCAAGACGGCACCGGGCTGCACCCTGGTGTCGTCGGTGTTCTTCATGCTGTTTCCGGAAGAAGTGCTGGTCTACGGCGACTGCGTGATGAACCCGCACCCAAGTGCCGCCGAGCTGGCCGAGATCGCCCTGCAAAGCGCCGACTCGGCGGCTGCATTCGGCATCACCCCTCGAGTGGCGATGATCAGTTATTCCAGCGGCGAGTCGGCCACGGGTGAGGAAGTCGAAAAGGTTCGCGAAGCCACCCTGCTCGCCCACGAGCAACAGCATTCGCTGCTGATCGACGGCCCGTTGCAATACGACGCCGCCGCCAACGAAGACGTCGCCCGGCAATTGGCGCCGAACAGTCCGGTGGCCGGTCGTGCCACGGTGTACGTGTTCCCCGACCTCAACACCGGCAATACGACGCACAAAGCCGTGCAGCGTAGCGCCGACTGCGTCAGCCTCGGGCCGATGCTGCAAGGCCTGCGCAAACCGGTGAACGATTTGCCGCGTGGTGCGCAGGTCGACGACATCGTCTACACCATCGCGTTGACCGCGATCCAGGCTGCCAACCGACCTATGGATATGTAAATGCTGGACTTCCTACCTGCTGCGCTGCGAGGCGTGACCGCCTCGCTGCTGTTGGCACTGAACACGCTTCTGCTCTGCTCGTTCCTGTTCTGCGTGGCACTCGTCAAGGCATTGCCGTTCGCCATCACCCAGCGCATCGCCCGCTGGCTGATGAGCCATACCCATGAAGCCTGGATCAGTATCAACAAAGGCTGGATGAACCTGGTCCGTCGCACCCGCTGGCACATCAGCGGCCTGCAAGGCCTCGACTATCGGCACTCGTACCTGATCACCAGCAACCACCAGAGCTGGGTCGACATCCTGGTGCTGCAATACGTGCTCAACCGGCGCATCCAGCCGCTGAAGTTCTTTCTCAAGCAGGCACTGATCTGGGTTCCGGTGATCGGCCTGGCCTGGTGGGCACTGGGCTTCCCGTTCATGAAGCGCTATTCCAAGGCTTATCTGGAGAAGCATCCGGAAAAGAAAGGCAAGGACCTGGAAACCACCCGAAAGACCTGCGCAAAGTTCCGCGACAACCCGGTGGGCATTTTCAACTTCGTCGAAGGCACGCGCTTCACCAAAGGCAAGCACAAGCAACAGCAGTCCCCCTTCAAATACCTGCTCAAGCCCAAGGCCGGAGGCATTGCCTTCGTGCTGGATGCGATGGGTGAACAGCTTGAATCCCTGGTCAACGTGACCATCCACTACCCCGCCGGGCGCCCGGGTTTCTGGGACTTGCTGTGCGGGAATGTGGCGGATGTGGTGGTGCACTTTGAAGAGCTGAGGATTCCACCGCAGTTCATTGGCAAGAACTATGACCAGGATGGTGAGTATCGACTGCAGTTTCAGGGCTGGATCAATCAGATGTGGCGGGACAAGGATGCTCTGCTTGCGCAGATGCATCGGGAGTATCCGGCGAAGGCTTGAGGTGTCTGTACTGGCCTCTTCGCTGGCAAGCCAGCTCCTACAAGGATCGCGTCTCTCACAAAATTTGTGAACACCTTCAAAACTGTAGGAGCTGGCTTGCCAGCGAAGTCGTTCTCAAGAACATAAAAAAACCCGCCGATGATCACTCATCGGCGGGTTTTTCATTTTGCAGCCAAGGCTTAGATCGCACCACGCTCGCGCAGCAGACCCAGCACTTGCTTGACGCCTTCTTCCACCGAAACGGACTGGGTGTCGATCACCAGGTCGGCATCCAGCGGCACGTCGTACGGGAAGGATTCGCCCGGGATGTTATCCCCGGCCGCCGCGTACAGGCCTTGCGGATCACGTTCGGCGCAGACTGTCGGTGAAGCCTGGACGTAGACCGTCAGCAGACGCTCCTTGCCGATCAGTTCCCGGGCCTGTTCACGACCTTCGGCACTCGGTGCAACGAACGCCGCCAGGGTCAGCAGACCGGCTTCGTTGAACTGACGCGCAACGTGCGCGGCACGACGCCAGTTCTCGGTACGCCCGGCGCGATCCTGAGGCAGACCTTTGTTCAGGTCGTGACGCAGGTTCTGGCCGTCGAGTACGAACACCGCACGGCCCATGTCGAACAGCTTGCGTTCAACGGCGTAGGCCAAGGTGCTTTTACCCGCGCCCGACAAGCCGCTGAACAGCACGGTGGCCGGCTGCTGGCCGAAGCGCTGGGCGCGCTCTTCGGTGGCGACGTGGGCCAGTTTGCCGTGATGCGTGCTGCTGCCGTGCGCTACTGGCTGAGCGATGATCATGCCGGCGGCGACGGTGCCATTGGTCAAACGATCGATGACGATGAACGAACCGGTGGTGCGGTTGCTCGCGTAGCCGTCCAGCGCGATGGCTGCATCGAGGCTGATCTTGACCCGACCGATCTCGTTCAGCTGCAAGGCACTGGCCGGGCCTTCTTCCAGGGTGTTCACGTCAACGCGGTTGACGATGCTGGTGATCGAACCCGGCACGTACGTCGTGGCGCGCTTGATGTCGTATTTCTTGCCCGGCAGCATCGGCTCTTCGGCCATCCACACCAGCATGGCGTCGAAGCCGTCAGTCACTTGCGGCAGGTTATCGGCGTGTACCAGCAAGTCGCCGCGGGAGATATCGATCTCGTCTTCCATGGTCAGCGTCACCGCTTGCCCAGGACCTGCGTGCTCCAGTTCACCTTCGAAGGTGACAATGGATTTCACGCGGCTGCTCTTGCCCGAGGGCAACACCACGACTTCGTCGCCCTTGTGCACGACACCACTGGCCAGGGTGCCGGCGAAACCACGGAAGTTCAGGTTCGGACGGTTGACGTACTGCACCGGGAAACGCAGGTCGGTGAAGTTGCGATCGCTGGCGATCTCGACGGTTTCCAGAATCTCCATCAACGACTGGCCGGTGTACCACGGCGAGCGCTCGGACTTGTTCACCACGTTGTCGCCCTTGAGCGCCGACATCGGCACGAAGGCCATGGTGGTCGGCTTGAAGGCGATACCTTCGGCGAACTTCAGGTAATCGGCCTTGATCGACTCGAAGACTTTTTCGTCGAAGCCGTTGAGGTCCATCTTGTTGATGGCCACAACGATGTGCTTGATGCCCAGCAACGAGGCGATGAAGCTGTGGCGACGGGTCTGGGTCTGCACACCATAACGGGCGTCGACCAGAATGATCGCCAGGTCACAGGTGGACGCACCGGTGGCCATGTTGCGGGTGTACTGCTCATGGCCGGGGGTGTCGGCGATGATGAATTTGCGCTTGGCGGTGGAGAAGTAGCGGTAAGCGACATCGATGGTGATGCCTTGCTCGCGCTCGGCCTGCAGGCCGTCGACCAGCAACGCCAGGTCGATGTCATCGCCGGTGGTGCCGACTTTTTTCGAGTCGCGGGTAATGGCTTCCAGGTGATCTTCGTAGATCATCTTGGAGTCGTGCAGCAGGCGCCCGATCAGGGTGCTCTTGCCGTCGTCGACGTTGCCACAGGTCAGAAAGCGCAGCATTTCCTTGCGTTCGTGCTGGCCCAGGTAGGCGAGGATGTCCTCGCTGATCAAATCAGATGCGTGCGACATGACAACCCCTTAGAAATAACCCTGACGTTTCTTTTCTTCCATCGAACCTGCGCCATCGTGATCGATGACCCGGCCCTGGCGTTCGGAAGTTCGCGTCAGGAGCATTTCCTGAATGATGTCGGTCAGGCTGGTAGCCTCGGACTCGACCGCACCGGTCAACGGATAGTCGCCCAGCGTACGGAAACGGACCTTCTTCTTGACGATGCGAGCCTTGTCTTCATCGCTCAGGTGATTGAGCAGGCGTTCATCGTCGATCATGATCCAGGTGCCATTCATCTCGATAACGTCGCGCTCGGCGGCGAAATACAGCGGCACGATCGGGATGCCTTCGAGGTAGATGTACTGCCAGATGTCCAGTTCGGTCCAGTTCGACAACGGGAACACGCGGATCGATTCGCCCTTGTTGACCTTGCCGTTGTAGACATTCCACAACTCGGGACGCTGGTTTTTCGGATCCCAGCGGTGCTTGGTATCGCGAAAGGAATACACGCGCTCTTTGGCACGGGACTTCTCTTCGTCACGACGGGCACCACCGAAAGCAGCATCGAAACCGTACTTGTCGAGGGCCTGCTTGAGGCCTTCGGTTTTCATGATATCGGTGTGCTTGGCACTGCCGTGGGTGAGCGGGTTGATGCCCTGCGCGACGCCTTCGGGGTTGACGTGCACCAGCAGGTCAAGGCCGAGTTCTTCGACCATGCGGTCGCGGAACGCGTACATTTCCTTGAACTTCCACTGGGTGTCGACGTGCATCACCGGGAACGGCAGTTTGCCCGGGAAGAAGGCCTTGCGCGCAAGGTGCAGCATCACGGCGGAATCTTTACCGACGGAGTACAGCATCACCGGGTTATCGAACTCGGCGGCCACCTCGCGGATGATGTGGATGCTTTCCGCCTCCAGCTGTTTCAGATGCGTCAGTTTGTCGACCATGGCTACTCACGAAAGCTTTCTTATGAACGGCCAGCGGGCCGTGTTCGAGCGGGGATCCTAGCACAGCGACCTCTTCTAATCAGGACGCCAACTAGATCGAAAGAGCATATGAATATGCCTGCCTGTTTGGGCATCGTTTCACCCCACGCAGGAGCTGGCTTGCCAGCGAAGAGGCCCTCAAGACTTGCGCTGCTGATGAGGACGCCTTCGCCGGCAAGCCGGCTCCTACAAGGTAGCGACGCGCCTGCGATTACGGTCAGATCGGATTCGGGCAATCGATGAAGATGTGTTCCAGCGCAAAGCGCCGCGCCAGGTAATCCCCCAGCGCCTGAACGCCGTAGCGCTCGGTGGCATGGTGACCGGCGGCGATGAAGCTCACGTCGTTTTCCCGGGCGCTGTGGAAGGTTTGCTCGGAAGCCTCGCCGCTGAGGTACAGATCGACGCCGGCCAGAATGGCCTGATCGATGTAACCCTGGCCACCACCGGTGCACCAGCCAACACGGCGGATCATGGCGCTGCCTTCGATCAACAGCGGCTCGCGGCCCATCACTTCCTGGACCCGGCGCGCGAAATCCCGGGGCATCATCGGTTCATTCAGCGAGCCGACCAGGCCGACAATCTTCAGGTTGTCCGGGTCCAGCGGGCCTTCGACGGTGATGTCGAGCTGCCGCGCGAGCTGCACGTTATTGCCGACGTCCGGGTGCAGATCCAGCGGCAGATGATAGGACAGCAGGCTGATATCGTGCTTGAGCAGAGTCTTCAAGCGGCGCTGTTTCATGCCGGTGATGCAAGGGTTCTCGCCCTTCCAGAAGTAGCCATGGTGCACCAGCACCAAGTCAGCACTGGCCTGCACGGCAGCATCAAGCAAAGCCTGGCTGGCAGTGACGCCACTGACGATGCGCATCACTTGCGGACGGCCTTCGACCTGCAGGCCATTGGGGCAGTAATCGGCGATTTTGGCGCTGTTGAGGTAACGGTCGGCTTCTTCGACCAGGGTGCTCAGGGCGACGGCCATGAAAGACTCCTAAATATCCCGTTCAGAGGCGCGTGCGGCCTCGTATAATGCGCGTCATTATGAGCGGTCTCATACCGCCTGCAACTCTCTCAGGAAGTGCTTAATGTTCAAGGCGCTGCGTTTTTCCGGCTGGCCGCTGTTGGCCGGCGTGCTTGTCGCTCTTTTGATAATCCAGCGTTACCCGCAGTGGGTCGGGCTCCCGAGCCTCGACGTCAATCTGCAACAAGCGCCGCAAACCACCAGTATGCAGCTGGGCCCGGTGTCTTATGCCGACGCGGTAACCACCGCGGCGCCGTCGGTGGTGAACCTGTACACCACCAAAGTCATCAACAAACCCAACCATCCGTTGTTCGAAGATCCGCAGTTCCGGCGCTTCTTTGGTGATAACTCGCCCAAACAGAAACGCATGGAATCGAGCCTCGGTTCCGGCGTGATCATGAGCCCGGAAGGCTACATCCTGACCAACAACCACGTGACCAGCGGCGCCGACCAGATCGTGGTGGCACTCAAGGACGGCCGGGAAACCCTGGCACGGGTGATCGGCAGCGATCCGGAGACTGACCTTGCGGTGCTGAAAATCGACCTGAAAAACCTGCCGTCGATCACTGTGGGGCGTTCCGACAACATCCGCATCGGCGATGTCGCGCTGGCCATCGGCAACCCGTTCGGCGTCGGCCAGACCGTGACCATGGGCATCATCAGCGCCACCGGGCGCAACCAACTGGGCCTGAACAACTACGAAGACTTCATCCAGACCGATGCGGCGATCAACCCGGGCAACTCAGGCGGTGCGCTGGTGGATGCCGTCGGTAACCTGACTGGCATCAACACGGCGATTTTCTCCAAGTCCGGCGGTTCCCAGGGCATTGGTTTCGCGATCCCGGTGAAGCTGGCAATGGAAGTGATGAAGTCGATCATCGAGCACGGCCAGGTGATTCGTGGCTGGCTGGGTATCGAAGTGCAGCCGCTGACCCAGGAATTGGCCGAATCGTTCGGCTTGTCCGGGCGTCCGGGCATTGTCGTGGCGGGGATTTTCCGCGACGGTCCGGCACAGAAGGCCGGCCTGCAACTGGGTGATGTGATTCTTGCCATCGATGGCGAACCGGCCGGTGACGGCCGTCGCTCGATGAATCAGGTGGCGCGGATCAAGCCGACCGACAAGGTCGCGATCGAGGTGATGCGCAACGGCAAGGAACTCAAGCTGATGGCGGAAGTCGGCCTGCGTCCGCCGCCGGCACCGGTCAAAGAGAAAGAAGAAGAGTAAGCGGACAACCCAAAAACCTGTGGGAGCGTGGCTTGCCCGCGATGGGAACGCCGCGGTGCATCAGTTACACCGCGTTATCATTCTTCGCGGGCAAGCCACGCTCCCACAGGGGGGGGTCAGCGGTGGTTTAGAGGTCGCCCAGGCCGTCGATAAGCGCCTGATTCTGCTCTGGCGTGCCGATGGATATCCGCAGGAACTGGGCAATCCGCTCCTGCTTGAAGTGCCGGACGATCACGCCTTGCTCACGCAACTTCGCAGCTAACCCCGCCGCATCGTGCCGGGGGTGACGGGCAAAAATGAAGTTCGCCGCCGATGGCAGCACTTCAAACCCCTTCTCTTGCAGCTGTGCAACGACCTTCTCGCGATTCTCGATCACCAGCCGGCAGGTCTTGTCGAAATACTCGCGATCCTCGAATGCGGCGGCAGCGCCGACATTCGCCATGCGATCCAGCGGATAGGAGTTGAAGCTGTTCTTGATCCGCTCCAGTGCCTCGATCAGGTCCGGATGCCCGACTGCCAGGCCAACCCGCAGACCGGCCAGGGAACGGGACTTGGACAGGGTCTGGGTCACCAGCAGGTTCGGATAACGATCGACCAGCGTGATTGCCGTCTCGCCGCCGAAATCGATGTAAGCCTCGTCCACCACGACCACAGAATCCGGGCTGGCCTTGAGAATCCGCTCCACCGCCTCCAGCGCCAACAGGCAACCTGTAGGTGCGTTCGGGTTGGGGAAAATAATCCCGCCGTTGGGCCTGGCGTAGTCCGCCGGGTTGATCCGGAATTGCTCGTCCAGCGGCACCGCGTCAAACGTGATGCCGTACAACCCGCAGTAGACCGGGTAGAAGCTGTAGCTGATGTCCGGGAACAGCAGCGGCTGATCGTGCTGCAGCAAACCGTGGAAGATGTGCGCCAGCACTTCATCGGAACCGTTGCCGAGGAACACCTGATTGCCTTGCACGCCGTAGTACCTGGCGACGGCCTGCTTGAGCAGATCGCTGTTCGGGTCCGGGTACAGACGCAGGTTGTCATTGAGTTCGGTTTGCATCGCCGCAAGGGCTTTTGGCGATGGGCCGTACGGGTTTTCGTTGGTGTTGAGTTTCACCAGTTTTGCCAGCTTCGGCTGTTCACCCGGGACGTATGGCACCAGATTCTTGACGAACGGGCTCCAGAATTTACTCATGTTAGTTCCCCTGCCCTTGTGGAAAGTCTTCGTCAATGATGCGGTATTCGGCACTACGGGCGTGCGCGGTCAGCGACTCGCCACGGGCCAGCACGGAAGCGGTTTTGCCCAACTCGGACGCGCCCTGCCCGGAGCAGAAGATGATCGACGAACGTTTCTGGAAGTCGTACACACCCAGCGGCGAGGAGAAACGCGCGGTGCCGGAGGTCGGCAACACGTGGTTCGGGCCTGCACAGTAATCACCCAGGGCCTCACAGGTGTGACGGCCCATGAAGATCGCGCCAGCGTGGCGGATCTGCGGCAGCCAGGCTTGTGGATCGGCAACGGACAATTCGAGATGCTCCGGCGCGATGCGGTTGGCCACCTCGATGGCTTGCTCCATGTCACGCACCTTGATCAGTGCACCACGGCCATTGATCGAGGTTTCGATGATCGCAGCGCGCTCCATGGTCGGCATCAGCCTGGCGATGCTGGCGGCGACCTTGTCGAGGAACTCGGCGTCGGGGCTGACCAGAATGGCCTGGGCGTCTTCGTCGTGCTCGGCCTGGGAGAACAGGTCCATGGCGATCCAGTCCGGATCGGTCTGGCCGTCGCACACCACAAGGATTTCCGAAGGGCCGGCGATCATGTCGATTCCGACCTGGCCAAACACGTGGCGCTTGGCGGTGGCGACATAGATGTTGCCCGGGCCGACGACCTTGTCGACCTTCGGCACGCTTTCGGTGCCGTAAGCCAATGCGGCAACGGCCTGAGCGCCACCAATGGTGAACACGCGGTCGACACCGGCGATGCAGGCCGCAGCCAGCACAAGCTCGTTGATTTCACCGCGCGGGGTCGGCACGACCATGACCACTTCGGTGACACCAGCGACCTTGGCTGGAATCGCGTTCATCAGCACCGACGACGGGTACGATGCCTTGCCGCCCGGCACGTACAGACCGGCGCGGTCCAGCGGCGTGACTTTCTGGCCCAGCACGGTGCCATCGGCCTCGGTGTAGCTCCAGGAGTCCTGCTTCTGATTTTCGTGGTAGCTGCGCACACGAGCCGCGGCGACTTCCAGGGCTTCGCGTTGGGCCACGGAGATGCGGGTGAGCGCCAGTTCCAGACGCTCGCGCGGCAGGATCAGGTCGGCCATGGACTTCACGTCCAGGCCGTCGAACTGCCGGGTGAAATCCACCAGTGCCGCGTCGCCACGCTCACGCACGGCCTTGATGATGTCCAGCACTCGCTGATTGACCGAGTCGTCAGACACACTTTCCCAGCTCAGCAGATGATCCAGATGATGCGCGAAATCCGGGTCAGCAGCGTTGAGTCGGCGAATTGCAGTCAGTGCGGTCATAGCGAGAGCCTCATAGGAATGGCAAAAACTCAGGTACCCGAAGCTAGCACTCCATCCGCTTGGGCACCTGAGAATTCTGGCTATGAGGCGGATAGACGGGCGCGACTTAACGTCGCGCAGGTGAATCAGCCGCGGTGTCGAGACTCCACTGCCTTGCGCAGGGTGTCGATCAACGCCTGGATACGGGCGTGCTGCATCTTCATCGATGCCTTGTTGACGATCAACCGGGAGCTGATGGCCGCGATGAAATCCTGTGGCTCCAGGCCGTTGGCCCGCAGCGTATTACCGGTGTCGACCACGTCGATGATCTTGTCGGCCAGACCGATCAGCGGTGCCAGTTCCATCGAGCCGTAGAGCTTGATGATGTCGACCTGACGGCCCTGTTCGGCGTAGTAGCGCTTGGCAACGTTGACGAACTTGGTGGCGATGCGCAGACGGCCCTTGGGCTCGACCGCGCCGACTTTGCCGGCGGTCATCAGCTTGCACTGGGCAATTTGCAGGTCCAAAGGCTCGTACAGGCCCTGGCCGCCATATTCCATCAGCACATCTTTACCGGCGACACCGAGGTCGGCGGCACCATGTTCGACATAGGTCGGCACGTCGGTGGCGCGCACGATCAGCAGACGTACGTCAGGCTGAGTCGTGGGAATGATCAGCTTGCGGCTCTTGTCCGGATTCTCGGTCGGCACGATGCCCGCTTCAGCCAGAAGCGGCAAGGTGTCGTCAAGGATGCGGCCCTTGGACAGTGCGATGGTCAACATGGGAAACGTCAGTCCTTATCAAGGTACTCATGCCCGATCGCAAATGGCGCCGGACACACATCGAGCCGGAAACCGGCTCGACTTCAACAATTCAACGGGCATGTCCTTATGCCCATGCAGCAGGAACTAGCCCGGAACGCGACGGATTTTGGCGCCCAGCATCTGCAGCTTCTCTTCGATGCACTCGTAGCCACGGTCGATGTGGTAGATGCGGTCGATCAGGGTGTCGCCTTCGGCGATCAGGGCCGAGATCACCAGGCTGGCCGAAGCACGCAGGTCGGTCGCCATCACTGGCGCGCCCTTGAGTTTTTCGGTGCCGGTGACGATCGCCGTGTTGCCTTCGACCTGGATCTTGGCGCCCATGCGGTGCAGCTCATAGACGTGCATGAAGCGGTTTTCGAAGATCGTCTCGATCACGGCACCGGTGCCTTCGGCAATGGCGTTGAGGGAGATGAACTGCGCCTGCATATCGGTCGGGAACGCCGGATACGGAGCGGTCCGCACGTTGACGGCTTTCGGCCGCTTGCCGTGCATGTTCAGCTCGATCCAGTCTTCGCCGGTGTTGATTTCGGCACCGGACTCCCGGAGTTTTTCCAGGACGGCTTCGAGGATGGTCGGATCCGTATCCTTGACCTTCACACGACCACCGGTCACAGCTGCCGCCACCAGGTAGGTGCCGGTTTCGATACGATCGGGCATCACTTTATAGGTGGTGGTGTGCAGACGCTCGACGCCATCAATGGTGATGGTATCGGTACCGGCGCCGGAAACCTTGGCGCCCATGGCGTTCAGGAAGTTCGCCAGGTCGACCACTTCAGGCTCGCGCGCGGCGTTAGCCAGGACGCTGCGGCCTTTGGCCAGCGCTGCGGCCATCATGATGTTTTCGGTACCGGTCACACTGACGGTGTCGAAGAAGAAGTGCGCACCGCGCAGGCCGCCTTCCGGTGCCTTGGCCTTGATGTAACCGCCTTCGACATCGATGACCGCGCCCATGGCTTCCAGGCCACGGATGTGCAGGTCAACTGGACGCGAACCGATGGCGCAACCGCCAGGCAGTGCGACTTCGGCTTCACCGAAACGGGCAACCATCGGGCCCAGCACCAGGATCGAGGCACGCATGGTTTTCACCAGTTCGTACGGTGCGACCAGGGTCTTGATGGTGCGCGGGTCGATTTCGACGCTGAGCTTCTCGTCGATCACCGGCTCGATGCCCATGCGACCGAACAGCTCGATCATGGTGGTGATGTCGTGCAGGTGCGGCAGGTTGGCAACGGTCACGGGGCCATCGCACAGCAAGGTGGCCGCCAGGATCGGCAGGGCAGAGTTCTTTGCCCCGGAAATGCGGATCTCGCCATCAAGACGAGCGCCACCGGTAATAATCAATTTATCCATAAGAATCTCGACGCCCTTGGGCTCAGGTGCGCTCGGCCCAAGCCGTGCTGCTGAAAAATTTCATAGTGACCGCGTGGATGCTGCCATCGGCGATCCATGGGTTCAAATGGGCATAGATGCTCTGCTGACGCTTGACCGGGCTCAATGCCGCCAGTTCATCGCTAATCACGTTCAGCTGGAAATTGCAGCCTTCGCCCTCAACTTCTATCTGAGTTCCGGGCAGCTTTCCTTCAAGGAAGCTCTTCACTTCTACGGCCTGCATGCTCAACCTCATTCGGCGCCCTGTGCGCGCGGGTCGGACATCATACAAAAAAGCCCCGCGCCTGCGAACCCCGCCAAGCAGGACTCGGACGGGGGGCCTATTTATAGATGCGTGTCAGGGGTGCGCCAACAGCTCGGTCATCTCGCTGACCTGAGCGATTTCACGCATGTCATCCGGCAACCCACGGATGCTCAGAGCTTTGCCGGCCGCCTGCGCATCGCGGATAAAGCACAACAGCAACGACAAACCGACACTGCTGGACTTGGTCACTGCCGAGCAATCGACCACCAGCGCCGCGGCCGTGCTGGCCTTGATCAGCGCCTTGCCCTGCTCGCGCAGGCCAGGACCGGTGCGGTAATCCAGCACGCCACTGAGTCGCAGCTCGCCCGCTTCGCCCATCTGGACTGCCGACTCGCTCATTGGGTTGACTGCCCTGGTTTCTTGTCGGTGGCTTCCTTGGCCTTGGCGACTTCCCCGGCCCAACCATTGATGGTCTTGTCCAGATCGTTGCCATTGCGCTGCATCGCATCGGCGAACTGATCGCGGAACAGCTTGCCGATGTTGATACCGTTGATGATGACGTTACGCAGTTTCCACTCGCCGTTGATCTTCTCCAGCGTGTAGGAGACCGGATAGATCGCGCCGCTGCTGCCCTTGACGGTCATGCCAACGCTGGTACGGTCGCCCGACTCGTCCTTGGCCGGATCAACGGTGATGCCCTGGTTGTTGTACTCGAGCAAGGCATTGCCATAGAACTGGAACAACCCCTTCTTGAAGTTTTCTTCGAAGGTCTTCATCTGTGCCGGGGTTGCTTTCTTCGAGTATTTGACCGTCATGATGCTCTTGGAAATACCCTCGGCATCCACGACCGGGCCGACGATGGTGTTCAGCGCCGCATAAAAGTCTTGCGGATCCTGCTTGTACTTTTCTTTGTTGGCCGCCAGATCGGCCAGCATCCGATTAGTGGTGTCCTGTACCAGATCGTGCGCCGAAGGCGCCGCCACGGCATTGGCTACCAGCGGCAGTGCCGCAAGCAGTACCAACAGGCCACGTCGCAAGGTAGAGATCATTTAACAGTTCCTCATTTAGCTTCTTTGCTAACGGTATTGAGCAGGAATTTACCGATCAGGTCTTCGAGCACCAGCGATGACTGCGTGTCATGGATGGTTCCACCATCCTTGAGCAGGGTGTCTTCCCCGCCCACGCTGATACCGATGTACTTCTCGCCCAACAGGCCAGCGGTCAGGATAGATGCAGTGGAGTCCGCCGGAAGATTATCGATGCGTTTTTCCAGCTGCATGGTCACCCGACCGGTAAAGCTGTCGCGATCCAGATCGATGGCCGTGACCTTGCCGATGGTCACACCGGCCATGGTCACTTTAGCTCTGACCGTCAAACCGGCGATATTGTCGAAGTAGGCGTAAAGTTTATACGTATCGGTGCTCGGAGTCGGGGACAGGCCACTGACCCGCAACGCCAACAAGAGCAAAGCCAGGATGCCAGCCAGCAAGAAAAGGCCGACACCGATTTCCAGGGTGCGGTTTTGCATCAGAAATCTCCAAACATCAAGGCGGTCAGAATAAAGTCCAGGCCGAGTACTGCCAACGAGGCATATACAACGGTCTTGGTAGTGGCACGACTGATCCCCTCGGAAGTGGGTTCGCAGTCATAGCCTTGGAATACGGCGATCCAGGTCACGACAAAGGCAAAGACGATACTTTTGATGATCCCGTTGAGCACATCGTCGGTGAACGTCACGCTGTTCTGCATGTTCGACCAGTAGGAACCTTCATAGACTCCCAGCCAGTCGACCGCTACCCACGAGCCGCCCCAGATACCCACCACGCTGAAAATCATCGCCAGCACCGGCAGGGAAATGAAACCGGCCCACAAGCGGGGCGCGATGATGTACTTGAGCGGGTCAACCCCGATCATTTCCAGGCTCGACAACTGCTCGGTGGACTTCATGTTGCCGATTTCGGCGGTCAATGCCGAACCTGCGCGCCCGGCGAACAGCAAGGCGGTCACCACCGGCCCCAGTTCACGCAGCAGCGTCAGCGCCACCATCTGCCCGACAGCCTGCTCCGAACCATAGCTGGAAAGAATGTTGAAGCCCTGCAGCGCCAGCACCATGCCGATGAACACCCCGGAGACCACGATGATCACCAGGGACATCACGCCCACCGAATGCAGCTGCTTGACCAGCAGCCCGAAGGCGCCACCGATACCGCCCCGGCCGAGCAAGGCATGGAACAGGAACAGGCTCGAACGCCCGAACACCGCCAGCGCATCGATGCCGGCCTGGCCGAAGCGGCGAACGCGTTCTATCAATGAAATTCTGCGCATCAGCGCTTCCCCAGAAGATCTGCGCGGTAATCCGTCGCTGGAAAGTGGTACGGGACCGGGCCGTCGGGTTCGCCGGTCATGAACTGACGAATGCGCGGTTCATCCGAGTTCATCAACTCGTCCGGCGTCCCCTGCCCCAACACCTGGCCATCGCCCACCACATAAATGTAATCGGCAATGCTCGCGGTCTCGGCCAGGTCGTGGGATACCACGATGCTGGTGATGCCCAGCGCATCGTTGAGCAAACGGATCAGGCGCACCAGAACGCCCATTGCGATGGGGTCCTGGCCGACAAAGGGCTCGTCGTACATGAGGATCTGCGGGTCGAGCGCAATCGCCCGGGCCAGCGCAACACGGCGTTTCATGCCGCCGGAAAGCTCGTCGGGCATCAGGTCGATGGCACCGCGCAAGCCCACAGCCTGCAGTTTGAGCAGGACGATGTCGCGGATCATTTCATCCGGCAGTTGCGTATGGACCCGCAACGGAAAGGCGACGTTCTCGAAGACATCGAGGTCGGTGAACAGTGCGCCGCTCTGAAACAGCACGCCCATATGCTTGCGCGCATCGAACAGATCGCTGCGCGACAGTTTTGGCAGATTCTGACCGTTGACCCAGACTTCGCCCCTGGTAGGCCGCAACTGGGCACCCATCAGACGCAAAAGCGTGGTCTTGCCACACCCGGAAGGCCCCATGATGCCGGTGACCTTGCCGCGCGGGATACGGATATCGACATTATTGAAAATGCTGCGCGCACCGCGCTTGAAGGACAGTCCCTTCAGCTCGACCGCGTAGGCGTTATCGGCACTCATCTAAACTCCTTGCGATGCAGCCTCTCACTCGGACGCCTGGCTTTCTGACAAAAGCACATCCCTCCCGGGCAGGCCGAACTGGCGGCGAACTATATCACTGCAAAGGCTGCGCGCCCAAGGCCAAAGCCGGGGCATGTTCAACGGCCTGACCGGTTTAAAGCCCCGTTTAGAAGGTTTCCCGTAACAGGTAATGACAATGCGCGACGAACTTGCGTGAGGGATTCGATCATTACCGTTATAATCGCCGACTTTTCATCAGGCTATACGATTTCTGACATGAGCCAATCCAGCGACCTGATTCGATCAGCACAACGCACCATCCGCCTCGAGGTAGAAGCCGTGCAAGGCCTGCTGCCCCATATCGACGCTGATTTCGTACGCGCTTGCGAGATCATCCTGGCCAGCAAAGGCCGCGTGGTCGTGGTTGGCATGGGCAAGTCGGGGCACATCGGCAACAAGATTGCCGCGACGCTGGCCAGCACCGGTACCACGGCATTTTTTGTGCACCCGGCTGAAGCCAGCCACGGCGACATGGGCATGATTACCCGTGACGACATCATTCTGGCGCTCTCGAACTCCGGCTCCACCAATGAAATCGTGACCCTGCTGCCGCTGATCAAGCGCCTGGGCATTCAATTGATCAGCGTGACCGGCAATCCTGACTCCGCGCTGGCCAAGGCCGCCGAGGTCAACCTGAACGTTCACGTCGAGCACGAAGCCTGCCCGCTGAACCTGGCTCCGACCTCGTCGACCACCGCCGCCCTGGTCATGGGCGACGCCCTGGCAGTGGCGTTGCTGGAAGCCCGTGGTTTTACCGCCGAAGACTTCGCCTTTTCCCATCCAGGCGGCGCCCTCGGCCGACGCCTGCTGCTGAAAGTGGAAAATGTCATGCACGCAGGCCAGGAACTGCCGCAGGTCCAGCGCGGCACCCTGCTCAAGGATGCCCTGATGGAAATGACCCGCAAGGGCCTGGGCATGACCGTCATTCTGGAAGCCGACGGCAAACTGGCCGGAATCTTCACCGACGGCGATTTGCGCCGCACACTGGACCACAGTATCGACATCCACAACGCCATCATCGACCAGGTCATGACGGCCCATGGCAAGACCGCGCGCGCCGAGATGCTCGCCGCCGAAGCGCTGAAAATCATGGAAGACCATAAAATCAACGCACTGGTCGTGGTCGACAGCGAAGACCGCCCGGTCGGCGCCCTGAACATGCACGACTTGCTGCGCGCAGGAGTAATTTAATGAGTGCGGACCTGTTGCAACGCGGCAAACAGATCAAACTGGCAGTGTTCGATGTCGACGGCGTACTGACCGATGGCCGCCTGTATTTCCTCGAAGACGGCAGCGAATTCAAGACGTTCAATACACTCGACGGTCAGGGCATCAAGATGCTGATGGCCGCCGGCGTGCAGACCGCCATCATCAGCGGCCGCAAGACCCCGGTGGTGGAACGGCGAGCCAGGAACCTCGGTATCCCGCATCTGTATCAGGGGCGCGAGGACAAACTGGTGGTACTCGACGAACTACTTGCCCAACTCAACCTGAGCTATGAACAGGTGGCCTACCTCGGCGACGACCTGCCGGACCTGCCGGTGATTCGCCGCGTCGGCCTGGGCATGGCGGTGGCCAATGCCGCCAGCTTCGTGCGTGAACACGCTCACGGCATCACCCTCGCCCGTGGTGGCGAAGGCGCCGCTCGCGAATTCTGCGAACTGATCCTGCGCGCCCAGGACCGCCTCGATGCGGCCAATGCCGTGTACCTGTGAGCCCACTATGCTGAGCAAAAAGTTTCGCAACACCCTGATGTTCAGTTGCATCGCTGCGATATTCGCCGCGGTAGGCTACTGGAACATCAGCCCTGAACGCTTCCTCGACAAGCCGGTAACGCCGATCGATGAAAGCGCGATCGACTATTACGCCATCAACGCCCACAGCGTGCAGTACCTGCCGGACGGCAAGCTGCAATATGATCTGCTGTCGGACAAGGTCGAGCACCTCAAAGCCACCGAGGTGACATTACTGACCAACCCCGACCTGAATGTGTTCCGCGGCACTGAATTTCCGTGGCACGTCCAGAGCCTGCACGGTGAGGTCAACCCTGACGGCACGCAGGTCGAACTGATCGATGACGTGCGTATCACGCGCTTCGACGAGAAGAACCGTAAGACCCTGATCACCAGCACCCGCATGACCGTGTTCCCGCAGCAGCAATATGCGCAGACCGAGCAAGACGTTAGAATCGACGGCGCTGGCGGTGTATCGACTGGCAAGGGAATGAAGGCGTATTTGAAAGAAAGCAGGATACACCTGCTATCGAACGTAAGAGGACAGTATGAGGCTCGTTAAAACCCTCCCGATTTTGCTCAGTCTGGGCGCAGCACTGGGAAGCGTGAGCGCCTGGGCTCTGCCGGAAGATCAACAGCAGCCTATCCGCATTCAGGCCGACGATGCCCAACTGGACGACAAGCAAGGTATTGCTACCTATAAAGGTGACGTGATCATCACCCAGGGCTCGATGAAGGTGACCGGCAACACCGTGACCATCACCCGCACTCCGACTGGCGACATCGACGTAGTGACCTCGGTGGGCAACCTGGCGTACTTCGAGCAATTGCAAACCGCTGGCGATACCAAGCCTGTTCAGGGCTGGGGCGTGACGATCCAGTATCACGCCGCGCAAAACCGCGTCGTCCTGATCGACAAGGCCAAAGTCGTCGACAAGGACAACAACGTCACCCAGGGCGAAAAAATCGTCTACGACACGGTCAAGAAGCTCGCCAGCGCCGGTCGCGCCACGGGCAGCAAGGTCACCGAGGCACGTCCGCGTATCGACATGGTGATCCAGCCGAAGAAGAAAACCGACGAGAACAAGGCCCAGTAATGGCAACTCTGAAAGCTCAGCATCTGGCCAAGAGCTACAAGAGCCGCCAGGTCGTGCGCGACGTCAGCCTGTCCATCGACAGCGGTCAGATCGTCGGCCTGCTCGGCCCGAACGGCGCCGGCAAGACCACCTGCTTCTACATGATCGTCGGCCTGGTGCAAGCCGATCAGGGCCGCGTCCTGATCGATGACCTGGACGTCAGCCACCAGCCGATGCACGGTCGCGCAAAGGCCGGTATCGGCTACCTGCCGCAAGAAGCATCGATCTTCCGCAAACTGTCGGTGGCCGACAACATCATGGCCATCCTCGAGACCCGCAAGGAACTCGACAAGGCCGGCCGTCGCAAGGAACTGGAAAGCCTGCTGCAGGAATTCCACATCAGCCACATCCGCGACAACCTGGGCATGAGCCTGTCCGGTGGTGAGCGCCGTCGCGTGGAAATCGCCCGAGCCCTGGCCACCAACCCGAAATTCATCCTCCTCGACGAACCCTTCGCCGGCGTGGACCCGATTTCGGTCGGGGATATCAAGCAGATCATTCACCACCTCAAGGCCAAAGGCATTGGCGTGCTGATCACTGACCACAACGTTCGTGAAACCCTGGATATCTGTGAAACCGCCTATATCGTCAATGACGGCCAACTGATCGCCGAAGGCGACGCAGAGACCATCCTGGCCAACGACCTGGTCAAGGAAGTGTATCTGGGCCATGAGTTCCGCCTGTAAGCGCTGAGCCGTGCCCAGGCGGCTGCCCGGGCACCTGACCGACCACTTGCCAGCACCTGCGTACCGACAAGCGGGTCAGCTTTCAACCAGGCACAGCGCGGCAACACAGCTTTATAGTTTTTTATTGTTACAGCGCTCTAGGCAAACCCTTCAGTTTCAGGCATATAATTTGCTTAAGTTTGGCGCCCCGGCGCCCTGTAGTGGATGGCGCGTGTGCGCCGGCGAATAAGGTGTTAAGCCCCTGCCATGAAACCATCGCTAGTCTTGAGAATGGGCCAGCAGCTGACGATGACACCGCAGCTGCAACAGGCTATCCGCCTGCTCCAATTGTCGACCCTGGACCTGCAACAGGAAATCCAGGAGGCCCTGGAGTCCAATCCGATGCTCGAACGCCAGGAAGAAGGCGACGACTTCGATAACACCGACCCCTTGGCCGACAACGCCGAACAGAAACCCAACACCGACATCCAGGAACCCTCCTACCAGGAAAGCGCCCCGACGGTCGATAACCTCGACGAGGGTGACTGGAACGAGCGCATCCCCAACGAGCTCCCCGTCGACACTGCGTGGGAAGACGTTTACCAGACCAGCGCCAGCAGCCTGCCCAGCAATGACGACGACGAGTGGGACTTCACCACCCGCACCTCGGCCGGCGAGAGTTTGCAAAGCCACTTGCTGTGGCAACTGAACCTGGCGCCGATGTCCGACACCGATCGCCTGATCGGCGTGACCCTGATCGACTGCATCAACAATCAGGGCTACCTGGACGAAACCCTCGAGGAAATCCTCGACGCCTTCGATCCGGAACTGGACATCGAACTGGACGAAATCGAAGCGGTCCTGCACCGCATCCAGCAATTCGAACCCGCCGGCATCGGTGCCCGCAACCTGGGCGAATGCCTGCTGCTGCAATTGCGCCAGCTACCCGCCAAGACCCTTTGGCTGGCTGAGGCCAAGCGCCTGGTCACCGATTACATCGACTTGCTTGGCAGCCGCGACTATAGCCAGCTGATGCGCCGCATGAAGCTCAAGGAAGATGAACTACGCCAGGTCATCGAGCTGGTCCAGAGCCTCAATCCGCGCCCGGGCTCGCAGATCGAGTCCACCGAAGCCGAGTATGTCGTTCCTGACGTTATCGTACGCAAGGACAACGAGCGCTGGCTGGTGGAGCTCAATCAGGAGTCGGTGCCACGGCTGCGGGTCAACGCCCAGTACGCCGGTTTCGTGCGCCGTGCCGACACCAGCGCCGACAACACGTTCATGCGCAACCAGTTGCAGGAGGCCCGCTGGTTCATCAAGAGCCTGCAAAGCCGCAATGAAACTCTTATGAAGGTTGCCACCCAGATCGTCGAGCATCAGCGTGGTTTCCTCGAATATGGCGACGAAGCCATGAAGCCGCTGGTCCTGCATGACATCGCCGAAGCGGTCGGCATGCATGAGTCGACGATTTCACGGGTGACCACCCAGAAGTTCATGCACACCCCCCGGGGCATTTATGAACTGAAGTACTTTTTCTCCAGTCACGTCAGCACCTCCGAAGGCGGCGAATGCTCGTCCACGGCGATCCGCGCGATCATCAAAAAACTGGTTGCCGCGGAAAATCAGAAAAAGCCATTGAGTGACAGCAAGATCGCTGGTTTACTGGAGGCACAAGGCATTCAGGTGGCTCGCCGCACCGTCGCCAAGTACCGCGAATCCCTCGGGATCGCGCCTTCGAGCGAACGCAAGCGGTTGATGTAGGGCCACGCCACAGCGTTCCAGTGGCAGATCATCTGATCTGCCGCTTTATGCACTGGCAACGAAGGAGAAGCTGTATGCAAGTCAACATCAGTGGACACCAACTGGAAGTGACCGAACCTCTTCGCACCTACATCGGCGAAAAACTCGAACGATTGGAGCGACATTTCGACAGGATCACTAATGTGCAGGTCACGATGACCGTCGAAAAACTGAAGCAGAAAATCGAAGCCACGCTGCATATTCCCGGGAATGAAGTGGTCGCCAACGCGGAACATACCGATATGTACGCCGCGATCGATGCACTCACCGACAAGCTGGATAAACAACTCAAAAAGCATAAGGAAAAGACCCAGAGCCTCCTCCAGGGCGCAACCGGTCGTTAACACTCCCAACCCATGATCCGACTTGAAAGTATCCTGACCCCCGGCCGTTCCCTGGTGAACGTGCCGGGCGGCAGTAAAAAGAAAGCCCTCGAACAAATTGCCAATCTGATCGCCCGCGAAGTGCCGGCTCTGGAGATGCAAGATGTCTTCGAGGCGCTGATTGCCCGTGAAAAACTCGGATCCACCGGTTTTGGCAACGGGATCGCTATTCCGCACTGCCGCCTCAAGGGCTGTGTTTCACCCATCAGTGCATTGATGCACCTGGACGCCCCTATCGACTTCGACGCCATCGACGGCGCGCCGGTTGACCTGCTGTTCGTATTGCTGGTCCCGCAAGCCGCCACCGATGCGCACCTTGAGCTGCTGCGACAGATCGCCAGCATGCTCGACCGCAAGGAAGTACGCGATAAACTGCGTAATGCTGCAAGCAACGAAGCCCTGTATCAGGTTGTCCTGGACGAGCAAAACGGTCAGTAATCATGCGCTTGATCATCGTCAGTGGCCGCTCCGGCTCAGGTAAAAGTACCGCCCTCGACGTTCTGGAGGACAACGGCTACTACTGCATCGACAACCTGCCTGCCGGTCTGCTGCCGGAACTGGCCGAACGAGCCTTGATTCATACCGAGCTGCTACAGCCGCTGGTCGCCGTTTCCATTGACGCGCGCAACCTGCCCAGCCACCTGTCACGCTTCCCCGAACTGCTCGAAGAAGTCCGCAACCGCCACATCCAGTGCGATGTGCTGTACCTGGATGCCGACGAAGAAACCCTGCTCAAGCGCTTCTCGGAAACCCGCCGACGTCACCCCCTGACCAACGCCAACCGCTCGCTGGCCGAAGCCATCAGCGTCGAGAGCGACCTGCTCGGGCCGATTGCCGACCTCGCCGATCTCAAGATCAACACCACCAGCCTGAACCTGTACCAGCTGCGCGACGCAATCAAACTGCGCCTGCTGAATCAGCCCGAGCCGGGCACTGCGTTCCTGGTGGAATCCTTCGGGTTCAAGCGTGGCATGCCGGTGGACGCCGACCTGGTGTTCGATGTGCGTTGCCTGCCCAACCCTTACTGGAAGCCGGAATTGCGCGAGCAGTCCGGGCTCGATCAACCGGTTGCCGAATACCTGGCGGCACAGCCGGATGTCGAAGAGATGTTCCAGGACATTTCCACATACCTGCTAAAGTGGCTGCCTCGTTTTGCCGCCAGCAACCGCGCCTACGTCACCATTGCCATTGGCTGCACTGGCGGACATCACCGTTCCGTCTACCTGACCGAACGTCTGGGGCAGGCGCTGCAAAAAACCCTGAAGAACGTCCAGGTTCGCCACCGCGACCTCAGCTAAAGGATTCACATCGCGATGCCTGCTCGGGAAATCGAAATCATCAACAAGCTGGGCCTGCATGCCCGTGCGTCTGCAAAATTCGTCGGGGTCGCCGGCCAGTTCAAGGACTGCACGATCAGGGTAGGACGCACACCCGAAACCACAGTAGATGGCAAAAGCATCATGGCCATGATGATGCTGGCTGCCGGCAAGGGCACCAAAATCCATCTGAGCACGGAAGGCGAGCATGAACAGGAAGCGATGGACGCGCTGGTAGACCTGATCAATCGCTACTTCGACGAAGGCGAATAAACAGCAAAAGATCCACAAAAAAAGGCGCGCCACCCATGGGGTGGCGCGCCTTTTTTATGCAATGGTCTGAGCTTAGCTACCCGCCACCGTCATCCGCTCGATCAACACCGAACCCGTGCGAATGTTGCTGCGCAGTTCCAAATCGTTACCCACCGCCACGATCTGCTTGAACATGTCGCGCATGTTGCCGGCGATGGTCACTTCCTGGACCGCAAACTGGATTTCGCCGTTCTCGACCCAGTAACCCGCTGCGCCCCGGGAATAATCACCGGTGACCATATTCAGGCCCTGCCCCATCAACTCGGTGACCAACAGCCCGCGTCCCATGCGCCGCAGCAAGGCCGCCTGGTCTTCATCACCATGGGTGACGAACAGGTTGTGCACGCCACCGGCGTTGGCCGTACTTGGCATGCCGAGCTTGCGGCCGGAGTAGGTGCCGAGGATGTACGACACCAACTCGCCTTTCTCGACGAACGGCTTGGCGTAGGTTGCCAGGCCATCGCCATCGAACGCTGCGCTGCCCAAGGCTCGCATCAAGTGCGGACGCTCGTCGATGGTCAGCCATTCCGGAAACAGCTTCTGGCCCAGTGTGCCTTCAAGGAACGACGACTTGCGATACAGGCTGCCGCCGGAAATCGCCGACAGGAAACTGCCGAACAGGCCCCCGGCCAGCTCGGCGGAAAACAGCACCGGCACCTCGCAAGTCGGCACCGGCCGCGCGCCCAGGCGGCTCGCCGCCCGTTGCGCGGCACGCTGGCCGATGCTGACCGGGTCGGCCAGCAGATTGCCCTGCCGGTTCACGTCGTACCAGTAATCGCGCTGCATCTGGCCGTCCGCCTCGGCGATCATCACGCAGCTCAAGCTGTGACGGGTCGATGCGTAACCGCCGATAAACCCGTGGCTGTTGCCATAAACGCAGCAACCCTGATGGGTACTGAGGGTAGTGCCGTCAGCGTTCTTGATCCGGCTGTCGGCGGCAAACGCTGCGGCCTCACAGGCCAGGGCCTGCTCGATGGCTTGCTCAGGAGTGATGTCCCATTGGTGGAACAGGTCGAAATCCTGAATATCCCGCGCCATCAGCGCGGCATCCGCCAGGCCCGAGGCTTCGTCCTCCGAAGTGTGCTTGGCGATGGCCAGCGCAGCGGCGACCGTTTCGCGAATAGCCTCCGGACCGCTGGCCGAAGTGCTGGCCGAGCCTTTGCGCTGACCGACGTACAAGGTGATACCGAAACCCTGATCACGGTTGAATTCAACGGTTTCGACTTCACGCTGGCGCACCGTGGTCGACAAGCCCTGCTCCAGGGACACCGCCACTTCACAGGCGCTGGCCCCCTGGCGTTTGGCTTCAGCGATGATCTGCTCGACTTGCTCCTGCAGTGCCGGCAACGCTTGTGGGCCGACGCTTTCAACTGCACTCATGCTGTTCTCCACTCAAATTCTGCTTTCGGTAACGGTCATCGAGCGACCGGGCCGGACAAGCGGCCCCCGACTGGTTATCATGGCGGCGTTTCTTTGCGGACGGCCACCATGGTTGATTCTTACGACGACTCCCTCGATACGGGAGAAAAAAGCAAATCCCAGGTTAAACGCGAGCTGCATGCTCTGGTTGACCTTGGCGAGCGCCTTACAACACTCAAGCCTGACCTGCTGGCAAAACTGCCCTTGACCGACGGAATGCGTCGGGCTCTGGCCGATGCGCCCAAGCACACCGCGAACATCGCGCGTAAACGGCACCTTCAGTTCATCGGCAAACTGATGCGCGATCAGGACACTGCCGCCATTCTGGTTTTGCTCGATCAACTCGATGCCTCCACCCGTCAATACAACGAACGCTTCCATAACCTGGAGCGCTGGCGCGATCGTCTGATCGCCGGCGACGATGCCGTTCTGGAAAAATTCGTCGTCGACTATCCGGACGCGGACCGCCAGCAATTACGCTCCCTGATCCGTCAGGCCCAGCATGAGGTTGCGCAAAACAAGCCTCCTGCTGCCAGCCGTAAAATCTTCAAGTACATCCGTGAGCTGGACGAGACTCAACGCGGTCTGCGCTGAGTAACGCCCAACGCGCCCTGTAGGAGCTGCCGAAGACGGCGATCTTTTGATCTTGAAAAAAGGCAAAGATCGCAGCCTGCGGCAGCTCCTGCAGGGGATGTCCCCATCCTTATGCGCCCGTGCCACCCACGGTGATCGCATCAATCTTCAGCGTTGGCTGGCCGACACCCACCGGCACCGACTGCCCATCCTTGCCACACGTGCCCACGCCGCTGTCCAGCGACAGGTCATTACCGACCATCGACACCTTGCTCATGGCTTCCGGCCCGTTGCCGATCAGAGTTGCGCCCTTGACCGGGGCGGTGATCTTGCCGTCTTCGATCAGGTACGCCTCGCTGGTGGAGAACACGAACTTGCCGCTGGTGATGTCCACCTGACCGCCACCCAGGTTGGCACAATAGATGCCGCGTTTCACCGAAGCGATGATTTCCGCCGGGTCGCTTTCGCCGGCGAGCATGTAGGTGTTGGTCATGCGCGGCATTGGCAGGTGCGCGTAGGATTCGCGACGGCCGTTACCGGTACGGGCCACGCCCATCAGGCGCGCGTTGAGCTTGTCCTGCATGTAGCCCTTGAGCACGCCGTTTTCGATCAGCGTGGTGCATTCAGTCGGCGTGCCTTCGTCATCGACGCTCAACGAGCCACGGCGACCGGCCAGGGTGCCGTCATCGACAATGGTGCAGAGCTTCGATGCAACCATCTCACCCATGCGCCCGCTATAAGCCGAACTGCCCTTGCGGTTGAAATCGCCTTCCAGGCCATGACCGACCGCTTCGTGCAACAGCACGCCCGACCAACCGGAGCCGAGTACCACCGGCAAGGTACCGGCCGGTGCAGGAATCGCTTCGAGATTGACCAGCGCCTGGCGTAACGCTTCACGGGCATAGCCCATGGCGCGGTCTTCGCCGAGGAAGTAACGATAATCGGTCCGCCCGCCACCGCCATGACCGCCGCGCTCGCGGCGACCGTTCTGCTCGACGATCACGCTGACATTGAAACGCACCAGTGGCCGCACATCCGCCGCCAGACCGCCGTCGGTGGAAGCCACCAGAATCCGCTCCCAGACACCGGCCATGCTCACGGTGACTTGCTGGATGCGTGGGTCCAGGGCGCGGGTCGCGGCGTCGACTCGCTTGAGCAAATCGACTTTCTCGGCACGGGTCAGCACTTCCAGCGGATTGTCCGGCGCATACAACTGAGCGACGTCCTGGCTGGTGAACGCCTGCACGGTGCCATGCTGCCCGGCCCGGGAAATCGAACGGGCGGCACGCGCCGCCGCGCCCAGGGCTTCAAGTGTGATGGCATTGCTGTAGGCAAAACCGGTTTTTTCACCCGATTGCGCGCGCACGCCGACACCTTGGTCAAGGTTGAAGCTGCCTTCCTTGACGATGCCGTCTTCCAGCGCCCAGGACTCGGAGATCTGCCCCTGGAAATACAGGTCGGCGGCATCGATGCCCGGCCCGGCCAGATCGCCGAGCACGCCTTGCAGGCTCTCGATCGTGACGCCACCGGGCGCCAGCAGGTGTTCACTGACTGAGGACAACAACTCGCTCATATGCTTTACGCCTTAAATTCGTCGTTCTGATGCAGGTCGCTGGGCGCCCTGCGAGAAAAAGCGCCGGTGACTGGACACCGGCATCCGCGCCCGGATGGACGCCTGTTCGCTGCTGTCGCGTTCGACCAGCAGTACGGCCTCGCCTTGATCCTGTTGTGCCAGCACACGCCCCCAAGGGTCGACGATGGCGGCATGGCCAAAGGTTTCCCGCGGCCCCGGATGCGTCCCGCCCTGGGCGGCCGCGAGTACGTAACATTGCGTCTCGATGGCCCGCGCACGTATCAGCACATCCCAATGCGCCGCGCCGGTCACCGCGGTGAAGGCCGAAGGGGCAGTAATCAGTTCCGCACCGGCCGCGCGCAATTCGCTGTACAGCTCGGGAAAGCGCAGGTCATAGCAGACCGTCAGGCCAACCCGGCCGACGGGCGTGTCCGCCACGACCACTTCGTTGCCATAAGCATAGTCATCGGATTCACGATAACGGCCACGATTGTCCGCCACGTCCACATCGAACAGGTGCAACTTGTCGTAGCGCGCCACCGTTTCGCCCTGGTCATCGACCAGCAACGAACAGGCATGAGCTTTCGCCGTCGGCCGATCCACCGGCGGCAATGGCAACGTGCCGGCCACAATCCATAACCTGAGGTCGCGTGCGGCCTGTTTCAACCAGGGCAGGATCGGGCCTTCGCCCAAGGCTTCGGCGCGCCCGATGTCGGCAATGTCGCGCCGGCCCATGGCGGCGAAGTTTTCCGGCAATACCGCGAGCTTCGCGCCACCGGTGGCCGCTTGCTCGAGCAGTCGACGGGCCTGGGCCAGATTGGCCAGCACATCGCTCTGACTGACCATTTGAATCACCGCTACAGACATGGCGCACTCCTGGAATCGTATGCGGCCATGCTACTCCATAGGCTTGCCGAGTGCCTTTTGAAAAAGGACCTCAAAAAGCCTTGTCGAAGGTAATCTTCGGTTCTTTCCACGGCCCCTGGACGGTGTACTTCACACTGGCGAAACGCGCGACGCGGTCACCGATCAGCTTGTCGATCAGGAACAGCGCCCCACCGACCGCGGGCGCACCGACGATCAGTGCGGCAATCGGCAGGTTATTGGTCACCGGCAAAGTCACCATCAGTTTCGCATCGATCTGATCGGCCACCATGTTCAGGGTACCGTCAAGTTCAATGGTGCTCGAAGGCCCGGTCAGCCGGATCGGCTCACGGGTGACATACACGCCATTGGTCCCAACCAGCAGCCCCTTGACCCGGTCATAACTCAGACCTTTGCCGAACAGGTCGGAGAAGTCCAGGCGCAGGCGCCGGCCGATGGAGTTGAAGTTGAGCAAACCAAATACCCGCAGCGCCTGGGCACTGCCTTCGACTTCGACGAACTGGCCTTGATTGAGCGTCGCATCGAGCGAGCCGGAGAAACGCTTGGTCGCCACCCAGGCCGGCGAGCCAGGCCAGCGACCATCGACATCCATATAAAAGTCCCGACTGGTGACGCTCGGCGCAAACCCCCAGCCCTTGAGCACATCGGCCAGGTTCTTGCCGCTGATGCGTCCCTTGTACCAGCTGTTGCTGGCACCGGGCACGCCTTCCCAGCCACCGCTGCCCACCAACAGAAGGCCCTTGAGGCCCAGGTCCAGCGAGTTGAACACGATGCCCTTGGGCGTAGGACGAATCTTCAGCGACCAGCCCCCTACCAGATCCTGCCCCTGGAATAACTGATTGATGGTGATGTCCATCGCGGGGATTTTCGTCGGGTCCACCGACGCCAGCGGATCCGGCGAGTTTTCATCGGCCAGCACGGCCGGGTCCGGTGCCGGCAGGCGCACGGTTTGCAGATTGATCGTGATCGGCGTGGCTTTCGCATCTGGCAGATTGGCACTGCCCTTGATCTGCTGGCTGTCGAGTTGCAGCGCCCAGGCGGAAGGCTTGCGCGCCAGCTGAATCGAGGCCTGGTCGAGCGTGGTGCCGATACCGCTAAGCTTGTCCACCTTGAAGTCCGCGCCGCTGAGCAATTGCCTGGCGCTGCCGCCGGGGTCCTCTCCGGCGTATTTATCCGCCAGATCCTTCCACGGGCCAACGTCCAGCTCCGACAATACGCCCCGTATCCGCAGGCCTTTGCCGTCAGGCAACACGGCCTCGCCGCCACCGAGGGACAATTCCCCGCGACCGTCGGCGAAATTGCTGGCCGGTGCGGCGAACGTGAAACTCGCCAGGTCCCCGTAGTTGACCCAATAGCGCCGCTCGTCGCCCTGCAAGGTCATGCGCAACGTCGTGTCGCGCCCGGCATCGGCGGCCATGCCGAACGGTGCAGGCAATTCGACGGCCACGCCCTTGAGGTTGGAATTGACCAGCAATTGGCTGTCGGCGCCATTGAGGGTCAGTTGCAGTCGATACGGGATCACGCCACTCACCGGCAGAGGCTGGGTCACCTTCAGCCAGTCGGTCAGTTTCCTGACCTCGACCTGGCCCGACGCGGTCACCCGGGTATTGAGCTTACCCGGGCTGCCGTCGGCAAAAATCTGTGCGGTGACCGGCTTGTCGAACGCCCGTGCACTGATGTTCTGCCCGCTCAGGCCCTTGGCACTGTCAAAGCGGAAATCACCTTTGAGCTGGGTCAGCTCCAGCACAGGTTCAGCCAGTTTCAAGCGTGCCTTGGCGGTCTTGAAATCGACGACTATCTTCGGCTCCTCGCCTTTCGCCAGGGGAATATCCAGATTCAACTTGCCTTGAAGATCACCCTCGCCTTCCCAGCCGGCGAAGGTTGCCCCGGTGCCGATCGGCGCTTCCTGGAGGATTTTCAAGCCATCGCCCAAACCGCCGGCAAATCCGCCGTCGAGGAACAAATGAACGTTCTGCCCGGCAGGAACATGGGGAATGTTGACGTAAACATCGTTGACCTGGGTGTCGAGCAACTGGCCCTTGCTGGCCAGAATCCGCACGCCGCTGTCTTCGACGAACACATCGCCGCTGACCTTGCTGACATGGGGCCAGCCCGGCTGGAAGGCCAGTTCGGCATCGTGAACCTTGAAGTACAGGCTGATGCTGCGATCCTCGTCCGCGGCACCGTGGCTGAGCGACCCTTGATACTGGAAGAAGCCTTGATCCACCGCGCCCTTGAGAATCGCGGTGCGCAGCCATTCGTCCAGCGCTGGGCCGAGGACCGTCGGCAAGTACTTGGCGGTGTAGCGACCGTCACCGTCCACCATGCCGACCCGCAGGTCCATGTAGTCTTCCTGAGTGCTATCGAAATGCAGGCGAATCAGGAAGTCACCGGCGATCTTGCCTTCCTCGCCCAGCACCTTCAGATACGGCGCGACCAGAGTGAAACCTTCTTTATCGAGTTTCCAGGTCAGCCGCGCATTGGCCTGAATGTACTGCCATGGCTTGGCGAAAATCGGGTCCAGGTGCAGCATGAAATCCTTGCTGTCCATGCGCAATTCGCCGCGCCCCAGGTCACCACTGATGCTGCCGCTGACATTCCGCGCCGCCGGCGCACCGTGATAGGCATCGAAGCCTACCTGGTCGAGGTTGGCGGCAAAGCCGAACTTACTGTCGTCTGTAGCATTGGGGCGGAAATCGACCAGCACGTTACGCAGGCTGCCCGTGACTTTGAGCCGCTGGACGACCGTGGCCAAACCTTCTGGCAACGGCGCCAGAGCGTTGAGCAGCGGGGTCAGCGGAGTGAGATCGACCCGGTCGGCTTGCAAGTGCCAGAGCTCTTCGGTTTGATCAGTGGCCGCGTTTTGCTTGAGTTGCAAATGCGTTTCCCAGCGGGTCTCACCGAGGTTCATCGCCAGGGAATCGAGAATCACTGACGCGCCTTCGGCACTGCGCTGGAAGTAGCCGTTCAGGGCCAGATTGTTGATCTGGATCTGTTTGCGCTCAGCGTAGGCACCCTTGAGTTGTGGTGCATTCAAACGCACCGCAGCACTTTGCAGGGCACCTTTGCCCCAGGTCAGCCAAAGCTCGCCGCCGGCTTTGATCTCAGAGAAACTCCACTCTTGGGTCACTCGCTCGGGTAACCATTTCGACCAGTCGCTTTGCGGCAGGCTCAGGTAGACCTCGGCTTCACTGTCCTGCCATTGGCTGGCTCGAATGCGGGTACGCAGGCTCATGGCCACCGGCTGCCCGTCAGGCAGGGTCAGCCGCGCGTCGAGCCGCTGCCGTGACGCCCCGGTTTTCAGATTGAGGCCGACGTAGGTCAGGGTCAGCGGCGACTGTGCAAACGGCTGCAAGGTCACCTGACTGTCGAGCACCGACAGTTGCTGGATCATCTGCATACGATTGAGCAGCTGCTCAGGATCGGTTGGTTGACCCTGTTGCACTGGCAGACCTTCCAGTGCCCATTGACCGTCGTTACCCTCCTTGACGCTGATCTTCAGGCCACTGAGCTCCAGATGAGCGATGCGTACCTGTCGCGCCAGAAGACTGGCCCAAAGGTCCGGCACCGCACGCACCTGCTCCAGGTGCAAGGCATTGGCGCCCTCGCCGACCGTCACGTCGTGCGCCATCAGTATGGGGGCGAATCCACTCCAGTTGCCTTCGAGCTCGCCGATCTGCAACGGCATGCCCAAGGCATCGCTGGCTTTGGTTTCGATGTCGGCACGGTACTCGGCGACTAACGGCGTCAGCTCCCGGCCGAGGCTGACGTAGAGCGCCATCAACACCAAAACCAACGCGCACAGGCCCAGACCCCAGCGGGTCAGTGCGGCCAAAATGCGTGTCAGACGGTCCATGTCAGGAGGCCCCCATGGCAAAAGTTTTGCAAAAAGCTGAGGCCAGCCATTCTCGAACAATCAAAACGATACGCCTCAGAGCAGCACCACGTCGTATTGTTCCTGGGAATACATGGTTTCGACCTGAAAGCGGATGGTGCGCCCGATAAACCCCTCCAGCTCAGCGACGTTGCCCGACTCTTCGTCGAGCAAGCGGTCCACCACTTTCTGGTTTGCCAATACACGATAGCCTTCGGCCTGATAGGCGCGTGCTTCACGCAGGATTTCGCGGAAGATTTCGTAGCAAACGGTTTCCGGGGTCTTGAGCTTGCCGCGCCCCTGACAGGCGTTGCACGGCTCGCACAACACTTGTTCAAGGCTTTCGCGGGTACGCTTGCGGGTCATCTGCACCAGGCCCAGTTCGGTGATACCGATGATGTTGGTCTTGGCGTGATCGCGCTCCAGTTGCTTCTCGAGCGTGCGCAACACCTGGCGCTGGTGTTCTTCATCTTCCATGTCGATGAAGTCGATAATGATGATTCCGCCGAGGTTGCGCAGGCGCAATTGACGGGCGATGGCTGTCGCGGCTTCGAGGTTGGTCTTGAAGATGGTTTCTTCGAGGTTGCGATGGCCGACGAACGCCCCGGTGTTGACGTCGATGGTGCTCATGGCTTCAGCCGGGTCGACCACCAGGTAACCGCCTGACTTGAGCGGGACCTTGCGCTCGAGAGCCTTCTGGATTTCGTCTTCGACGCCATACAGGTCAAAAATCGGCCGCTCGCCCGGGTAATGCTCCAGACGGTCGGCAATCTCAGGCATCAATTCGGCGACGAATTGCGTGGTTTTCTGGAAGGTTTCCCGGGAATCGATACGAATTTTCTCGATTTTCGGGCTCACCAGATCACGCAGGGTGCGCAGCGCCAGACCGAGGTCTTCGTAGATCACGCTCGGCGCGCTGATGGTTTTGATCTGGGCACTGATCTGATCCCAGAGCCTTCGCAGGTAGCGGATGTCCATGAGGATTTCATCCGCGCCGGCGCCTTCGGCTGCGGTGCGCAGAATGAAACCGCCGGCTTCCTTGATCCCTTCCTTGGCCACGCAATCAGTGACTACTTGCTTGAGTCGCTCGCGCTCGGCCTCGTCTTCGATCTTCAGGGAAATGCCGACATGGGCCGTGCGTGGCATGTACACCAGGTAACGCGAAGGGATCGACAGCTGAGTGGTCAGGCGTGCGCCCTTGGAACCGATCGGGTCCTTGGTCACTTGCACCACCAGGCTCTGACCTTCATGCACCAGTGCGCTGATGCTCTCGACCGCCGGGCCTTCGCGCAGGGAAATTTCCGACGCATGAATGAATGCGGCACGATCCAGGCCGATATCGACGAATGCCGCCTGCATCCCCGGCAATACCCGTACCACTTTACCTTTATAGATGTTGCCGACGATCCCGCGTTTTTGCGTACGCTCGACGTGAACCTCTTGCAGGACACCGTTTTCGACCACCGCCACGCGCGATTCCATCGGCGTGATGTTGATCAGGATCTCTTCACTCATGGCAGGGTCTCGTTCAGGCATGTTCACGATAATGGCCGCATCTGTTCAGGACGACGCTTGAAGCGCGTTCCGGGGTTGCCAACAGGGTATGCCGAAATGGCCGAGCAGTTCCGCGGTTTCGCAAAGCGGCAGTCCGACTACCGCTGAATAACTTCCATTGAGCCCGGCGACAAACACCGCACCCAGTCCTTGAATGCCATAACCGCCCGCCTTGTCCCGTGGTTCGCCGCTGGCCCAGTAGGCCGCGGCTTCATCGCGACTGATAGCACGAAATCGCACCCGACTGGTGACAACCCGGGACTCGCAACGTTCGCCATCGAGCACGGCAATCGCGGTCAGGACCTCATGCTCACACCCTGACAACATCATCAGCATGGCGCACCCATCCGCTTGATCAACCGGTTTGCCGAGAATTTTTCCGCCCTGCACCACGGCGGTATCGGCACCGAGCACGCAGAACGGAGCATCGGACACGACAACGCCGCGCCCGGCCTCGGCCTTGTCGCGCGCCAGGCGCTCGACATAGGCCGATGGGGATTCTTGAGGTAAAGGGGTTTCATCGATGTCCGCGCTGACGGTGCGGAACGGAACGCCGATCTGCGTGAGCAATTCACGCCGACGCGGCGAGCCAGAGGCGAGGTACAACCGTTTCATCAAGACCTCTCCCTGTCTAATGCCTGAGCGAATCAATTGATTTTGTAGCGTCGACGCAATCCGCGCAAACCGAAACTGATCCAGGGCCAGAGCAACGCGCTGACCAGTGCCGGCAGTACCAGCGCCAGCGTCGGCTGACGATTGCCGGTCAAGGCACTGAGCCAAAGTTGTACAAGCTGGGCAAGGCCGAAGATCACCAGGATCACCAGGCTTTGCTGCCACATCGGGAACATCCGCAGACGTTGCTGCAGCGCCAGTACCAGGTAGGTGATGAGCGTCAGGATCAAGGCATTCTGACCCAGCAAGGTACCGTAGAGCACGTCTTCAGCCAGCCCCAGGCAAAACGCCGTCACCATCCCGACGGTCTGCGGCAGGTTCAACGCCCAGAATGCCAGCAACAAGGCCAGCCACAGCGGGCGCAGGATTTCCATGAATTGCGGCAGGGGTGAAACGCTCAGCAGCAGACCGACGGCGAACGTCAGCCAGACGATCCAGCCGTTTCGGGATGCTTTTACACCGCCCATTATTCTCTCCCCACTGGAGTGGCCGGCGCGGAGACTGGCGGTTTGGCGGCAGGCTTCGCGGCAGCGGGTTGCGCCGCTGGCGGTTTAGCCGCTGCGGGATGTGTGGCCGCGGGCTTGGCTGGTGTGGTGGCTGGCTTGGCAGGCTTGGCTGGCGCAGTGACCGCGGGCGCCACCGTGGCAGGAGCTGCCGGTGCGACAGCCGGTGCAGCGGGGGCTACCGGGTTGACCAGTTTCGGAACCGTCGCCGGAATGATCGGGCCACCGCCCTGTGCATCCAGGCGTTCCTGAGCCTGGGCGGCATCGTTGGCGCGCTCTTCGGCCGTACGGTTGTCGCTGAACACCAGCAGCAGGTAACGGCTGCGGTTCAAGGCAGCGGTCGGAATGGCGCGGACAATGGCAAACGGCTGGCCGGAGTCGTGAATGACTTCCTTGACCGTCGCCACCGGATAACCCGCCGGGAAACGCTGACCGAGGCCGGAACTGACCAGCAAATCGCCTTCCTTGATGTCGGCCGTATCGGCCACATGACGCAACTCGAGACGCTCCGGGTTACCGGTGCCGCTGGCAATCGCCCGCAACCCGTTGCGGTTCACCTGCACCGGGATGCTATGGGTGGTATCGGTCAGCAGCAAGACGCGGGAGGTGTAGGGCATCAACTCGACCACCTGGCCCATCAGGCCACGGGCGTCGAGTACCGGCTGACCAAGGACCACACCGTCGCGTTCACCTTTATTGATGATGATGCGATGGGTGAAAGGGTTGGGGTCCATGCCGATCAACTCGGCCACTTCGACCTTCTCGTTGACCAGGGCCGAGGAGTTGAGCAGCTCGCGCAGTCGAACGTTCTGCTCGGTCAGGGCGGCAAGCTTCTGCATGCGCCCCTGCAACAGCAGGTTCTCGGTCTTGAGTTTTTCGTTTTCGGCGACGAGCTCGGTCCGGCTGCCAAACTGACTGGCAATACCTTCCCACAGTCGTCCAGGCAAGTCAGTGATCCAGTAGGCGTCCATCAGCACCAGCGACATCTGGCTGCGTGCAGGCTTGAGCAGACTGAAACGGGCATCGACCACCATCAGCGCGACCGATAGCACGACCAGCACCAACAGGCGCACGCCCAGTGAAGGGCCCTTGGTGAAAAGCGGTTTAATAAGCCGCTCCTCCCAGGCAAATGTTCTGTTTATTCATACGGCAGCAATCCGGCCAGGATGCAGACTGACAGAAGATAAACGCGAACAGGCAGCACTGCAAAGTGCCGCCTGCGCGCTCAACAGCATAGAGGCGATCCGGCGACTTATTCGCTGGAAAGCAGATCCATGGTGTGTTTATCCATCATTTCCAATGCACGGCCACCGCCGCGAGCAACGCAGGTCAGCGGGTCTTCGGCAACGATCACCGGCAAACCGGTTTCCTGGGCCAGCAACTTGTCCAGGTCACGCAGCAAGGCGCCACCACCGGTCAGTACCAGGCCACGCTCGGCGATGTCGGAAGCCAGTTCCGGCGGCGATTGCTCCAGGGCGCTTTTCACGGCCTGAACGATGGTTGCCAGGGACTCTTGCAAAGCTTCCAGCACTTCGTTGGAGTTCAGGGTGAATGCGCGTGGAACGCCTTCGGCCAGGTTACGGCCACGAACGTCGACTTCGCGAACTTCGCCGCCCGGGTAGGCCGTACCGATTTCCTGCTTGATGCGCTCGGCGGTGGATTCACCGATCAGGCTGCCGTAGTTGCGACGCACGTAGGTGATGATCGCTTCGTCGAAACGGTCGCCGCCCACACGTACGGATTCGGCGTAAACCACACCGTTCAGGGAGATCAGCGCGATTTCGGTGGTACCGCCACCGATATCCACGACCATCGAACCGCGAGCTTCTTCTACCGGCAGGCCGGCACCGATCGCTGCGGCCATCGGCTCTTCGATCAGGAACACTTCACGGGCACCGGCGCCAAGGGCCGATTCACGAATGGCACGACGCTCAACCTGGGTGGATTTGCATGGAACGCAGATCAACACGCGTGGGCTAGGCTGCAGGAAGCTGTTTTCGTGAACCTTGTTGATGAAGTACTGCAGCATTTTTTCGCACACGCTGAAGTCAGCGATCACGCCGTCCTTCATCGGACGAATGGCAGCAATGTTGCCCGGTGTACGGCCGAGCATGCGCTTGGCTTCGGTGCCGACAGCAACGACACTTTTCTGGTTACCGTGTGTCCGAATGGCCACAACGGAGGGCTCATTCAGGACGATACCGCGCTCGCGCACGTAAATAAGGGTGTTGGCAGTGCCCAGGTCAATGGAAAGATCGCTGGAAAACATGCCACGCAGTTTCTTGAACATGGGGAAAGGACCCTAGGCAACGCGTGGGTAAAAAAGTGCGGCAAACTCTAACAACGACAGGGATTTTGGGCAAGGCGCCAATATGTTAAATTGGCTGCTTTTCTGTGCACCAAGCCCCACAATCGCGGCCTTATGACCGTAGAAGTGCGGTAGTGTTCCGACAATCTAACACACGGACGCGGTCCGTTTTGTTTTCCACTGGAGAATCCCAATGGCGCTTGAACGCTCCGACGTGGAAAAAATCGCTCATCTGGCCTGCCTTGGCCTCAATGATGCCGATCTTCCACACATCACTTCGGCCCTCAACAGCATTCTCGGGCTGGTCGACGAAATGCAGGCGGTCAATACCGACGGCATCGAACCGCTGGCCCACCCACTGGAAGCCAGCCAGCGCCTGCGTGCAGACGTCGTGACCGAGACCAATCACCGCGAGGCCTACCAGTCCATCGCACCAGCGGTCGAAAACGGCCTGTACCTGGTTCCGAAAGTCATCGACTAAAGGGAAAGAGCCTGCAATGCATCAATTGACTCTGGCCGAGATCGCCCGCGGACTCGCCGATAAAAAGTTTTCCTCCGAAGAGCTGACCAAAGTCCTGCTGGCGCGCATCGCCCAGCTCGATCCACAGCTCAACAGTTTCATCAGCCTCACCGAGGACCTGGCGCTCACGCAGGCGAAAGCCGCTGACGCCCGCCGGGCCAATGGTGAGAGCGGCGCCCTGCTCGGCGCGCCGATCGCCCACAAGGACCTGTTCTGCACCCAGGGCATCCGCACCAGCTGCGGCTCGAAGATGCTCGACAACTTCAAGGCACCGTACGACGCCACGGTGGTCGCCAAACTGGCCGCCGCCGGCGCCGTGACCCTGGGCAAGACCAACATGGACGAATTCGCCATGGGGTCGGCCAACGAGTCGAGCTACTACGGCGCGGTGAAAAACCCGTGGAACCTGGAATACGTTCCGGGCGGCTCCTCCGGCGGTTCGGCTGCCGCGGTAGCCGCTCGTCTGTTGCCGGCGGCGACTGGCACCGACACTGGCGGCTCGATTCGCCAGCCTGCGGCGCTGACCAACCTCACCGGCCTGAAACCGACCTACGGTCGCGTTTCGCGCTGGGGCATGATCGCTTACGCCTCCAGCCTCGATCAGGGCGGTCCATTGGCGCGCACTGCCGAAGACTGCGCGATTTTGTTGCAAGGTATGGCGGGCTTCGATCCGAACGACTCCACCAGCATCGACGAACCCGTGCCTGATTACAGCGCCGGCCTCAACGGTTCGCTGCAAGGCCTGCGCATCGGCGTGCCGAAGGAATACTTCAGCGCCGGTCTCGACCCACGCATCGCCGATCTGGTCATGACCAGCGTTGAAGAATTGAAAAAGCTCGGCGCGGTGGTCAAGGAAATCAGCCTGCCAAACATGCAGCACGCAATCCCTGCGTACTACGTGATCGCTCCGGCGGAAGCATCCTCCAACCTGTCGCGTTTCGACGGCGTGCGTTTCGGCTATCGCTGCGAAGACCCGAAAAACCTGGAAGACCTGTACAAGCGTTCCCGTGGCGAAGGTTTCGGCCCGGAAGTGCAGCGCCGGATCATGGTCGGTGCCTATGCGCTGTCCGCCGGTTACTACGACGCCTATTACCTGAAGGCGCAGAAGATCCGTCGCCTGATCAAGAACGACTTCATGGCGGCCTTCAATGAGGTCGACATCATCCTCGGCCCAACCACGCCGAACCCGGCCTGGAAGCTCGGCGCCAAGAACAGCGACCCGGTCGCTGCGTACCTGGAAGACGTCTACACCATCACCGCCAACCTCGCGGGTCTGCCGGGCTTGTCCATGCCGGCCGGTTTCGTCGACGGTCTGCCGGTCGGCGTGCAACTGCTCGCCCCGTATTTCCAGGAAGGCCGCTTGCTCAACGTTGCGCACCAGTATCAGCTACACACTGACTGGCACACCCGCACCCCAACCGGCTTCTGAGGAGAAACACATGCAATGGGAAGTCGTGATCGGGCTGGAGATTCACACCCAGCTCACCACCCGGTCGAAAATCTTTTCCGGTAGTTCCACCACCTTCGGTTCCGAGCCGAACACCCAGGCCAGCCTGATCGATCTGGGCATGCCTGGCGTATTGCCGGTGCTGAACCAGGAAGCGGTGCGCATGGCAGTGATGTTCGGTCTGGCGATTGACGCCGAGATCGGCCAGCACAACGTGTTCGCCCGTAAAAACTATTTCTACCCGGATCTGCCCAAGGGCTATCAGATCAGCCAGATGGAATTGCCGATCGTCGGCAAGGGCCACCTGGACATCGCCCTCGAAGACGGCACGGTCAAACGTGTCGGCATCACCCGCGCGCATCTGGAAGAAGACGCCGGCAAGAGCCTGCACGAAGAGTTCAACGGCGCCACCGGCATCGATCTGAACCGTGCCGGCACGCCGCTGCTGGAAATCGTCTCCGAGCCGGACATGCGCAGCGCCAAGGAAGCCGTGGCCTACGTCAAGGCGATCCATGCGCTGGTGCGCTACCTGGGCATCTGCGACGGCAACATGGCCGAAGGCTCGCTGCGTTGCGACTGCAACGTGTCGATCCGTCCCAAAGGCCAGGTCGAATTCGGCACCCGCTGCGAGATCAAGAACGTCAACTCGTTCCGTTTCATCGAGAAGGCGATCAACTCCGAGATCCAGCGTCAGATCGAGCTGATCGAAGACGGCGGCAAGGTGATCCAGCAGACCCGCCTGTACGATCCGAACAAGGACGAGACCCGTCCGATGCGCAGCAAAGAGGAAGCCAACGACTACCGTTACTTCCCCGATCCGGACCTGCTGCCGGTAGTCATCGAGAACTCGTTCCTCGACGAGGTACGCGCCACCCTGCCGGAATTGCCACCGCAGAAACGCGAGCGCTTCCAGGAGCAATTCGGTCTGTCGGTCTACGACGCCAGTGTGCTGGCCACCAGCCGTGAGCAGGCCGACTACTTCGAAAAAGTCGCGAGCATCGGCGGCGACGCCAAACTGGCGGCCAACTGGGTCATGGTTGAACTGGGCAGCCTGTTGAACAAGCAAGGCCTGGACATCGACCAGTCGCCGGTGTCGGCCGAGCAACTGGGCGGCATGCTGCTGCGCATCAAGGACAACACCATCTCCGGCAAGATCGCCAAGGTGGTGTTCGAAGCGATGGCCAACGGCGAAGGCAGCGCGGACGAGATCATCGACAAGCGCGGCCTCAAGCAAGTGACCGACACCGGCGCGATCTCGGCGGTACTGGACGAGATGCTCGCGGCCAACGCCGAGCAGGTCGAGCAATACCGTGCGGCAGACGAAGCCAAGCGCGGCAAGATGTTCGGCTTCTTCGTCGGCCAGGCCATGAAAGCCTCCAAAGGCAAGGCCAACCCGCAACAAGTGAACGAATTGCTGAAAAGCAAGCTCGAAGGCTGATCAGGATGGAGCCAGCAATTTTTACTGGCTCCGCGTCCTGTGGCGAGGGAGCTTGCTCCCGCTGGTCTGCGAAGCAGACCCAAATCGGTAACCGCATTTTTTCTACAAGAATGCATTGGCTGATTTTGCGACCGCTTCGCGGCCGAGCGGGACGGGCGGCGATCCGACAAGCTCCCTCGCCACAACTATTTTGGGAGCCTTTGAAATGAAACGTCTGTTCAGCGCCTGCGCCCTCCTCTCGCTCCTGGCCGGTTGCGCCAGCACTGACACCGTCGATCCACACGGCTACGACAAAACCGGCGTGGCTTCGTATTACGGCGCCAAACACCAAGGCAAACGCACCGCCAACGGCGAGCGTTTCGACAAGAATTCCATGACCGCCGCTCATCCCCGGCTACCCTTCGGCACACGGGTGAAGGTGACCAATCTGAATAACGACAAATCCTGCGTGGTGCGCATCAATGATCGCGGACCGCACACCCGTGGTCGCCTGATCGACCTGTCCCACGAAGCCGCCGCGCGCCTGGGCATGCTCAAAAGCGGCACCGCACGGGTTCGCGTCCAGGCCCTCGACGACTGACCGATGGAGCCCCGACCATTTTCGGATTAGCCGATTTACCCCTGATCAGCTTGATCGAATTGCTCAGCGGATTACTCCTGCTGATTGTCGGCGCCGAATTGATGGTACGCGCCGCCGTACGCATTGCCGCACGGTTGCACATACGCCCGCTGATCATCGGCCTGACCATCGTCGCCCTCGGCAGCAGCGCCCCGCAGATGGCGGTCAGCCTGCAAGCGACCCTGGCGCACAACGCCGACATCGCGGTCGGCAGCGTGATCGGCAGCAGCATTTTCAACATCCTGGTCACCCTCGGGTTGTCCGCGCTGATCATTCCGTTGCGGGTTTCCCGGCAACTGGTGCGTCTGGATATTCCGTTGATGATCGGCGCCAGCCTGTTGGTGTTCGTACTCGCCTGGAATGAAGAACTGACCCGGGCCGACGGCATGATGTTGCTTGCGGCTCTGGCAATTTACCTGGGCTTGTTGCTGCGCCAGTCGCGACACTCGGCACGACCGGTATCAAGCCATGACCACCACCCGCAAGCGCCATGGCTGAGCAGCCTGCTGATGATCGCCGCCGGACTGGCGATGCTGGTGTACGCCGGACACTTGTTGCTGGGAGCAGCGGTTGCGGTCGCCACCGATTTGGGGCTGTCGGAGCGGATCATCGGCCTGACCATCGTCGCTGTCAGCACGTCACTGCCTGAGCTCGCCACTTCGTTGATCGCCGCAATGCGCGGCGAGCGCGAGATTGCCGTGGGCAACGTGATCGGCAGCAACCTGTTCAACCTCTTGGGCGTGCTCGGCTTTACCGCACTGGTCGCGCCCTCGCCACTGTCGGTGTCGCCCAACGCCCTGGATTTCGACCTGCCGGTGATGCTCGGCGTCGCGGCGCTGTGCCTGCCGGTGTTTTACTCCGGCTATCGGGTGACCCGCGCCGAAGGCCTGCTGTTTCTGGGGTTGTACCTGGCCTATGGACTGCACGTGGTGTCGTTCACCACCGGCATGCCACTGGCCGGCAAGCTGGAACACTTGATGCTGTTTTTCGTCCTGCCGGCGTTGGTGGCGTTTTTGCTGTTCACGTCGCTACGCGCATGGCGTCGCCAACACCATAAAAGGGAAGTCCCATGACCGAGAATAAAAAAACCGGCGTTGAAGTCCGCCGCCAAGTGATGGGCGACGCCTTCGTCGACCGCGCACTGGGCAACGCCACCGAGTTCACCCAACCGCTGCAGGATTTCGTCAATGAACACGCCTGGGGCGGTGTGTGGAATCGCGAAGGTCTGCCGCTGAAAACCCGCAGCCTGATCACTCTTGCCGCCCTGACCGCACTCAAATGCCCGCAGGAGTTGAAAGGTCACGTGCGCGGTGCGCTGAACAACGGCTGCACCGTGGAAGAAATTCGCGAGGCGCTGCTGCATTGCGCGGTGTATGCCGGTGTGCCGGCGGCGATCGATGCGTTTCGGGCAGCGCAGGAAGTGATCGACAGCTATCAGAAGCCAGAGTGATTACCCGAACGTTGTGGTGACAGCACTACCGCCATCGCGAGCAAGCTCGCTCCCACAGGGGGCTTCGGTGTGGACAGAATTTGATTAACAACAAAGAAACTTGTGGGAGCGAGCTTGCTCGCGATGAGGCCCTCAGGAACATCGCAACCCCATAGGTCAGATCCAGCCACCCCACTGTAAGAAGAAGATCCCGATGTTGGTGGTGACAGCCGCCATCAACGTAGTGATCACGATAATCGCCGCCGCCAACTCGTGATTGCCGTCCGCCGCCCGGGCCATGACGAAACTGGCAGCGGCGGTCGGGCTGCCGAAGTACAGGAACAGAATCCCCAGTTCCGCCCCGCGAAAGCCCCACAGCCATGCCCCCAGCGTCGCCAGCACCGGCAGGCCGATCATCTTCAACAGGCTTGAACTCAGCGCCATGTGGCCACTTTTGCGCAGTGCCGCCAAGGACAGCGTGCCGCCAATGCAGATCAGCGCCAGCGGCAGCGTGGTTTGCGCCAGGTACTGGCCGGAGGTCTCCAGCCAGCCGGGCAAGCCGATCTTGAACCAGGCGAAGGGTGCAGCCGCGATCACGCTGATGATCAGCGGATTGCTGAACACGCTTTTGCAGATACTCCACGGGTCGGACTTGATCACCGGGCTGTAGACCGCCAGCACAATGGTCGAGAGCGTGTTGTAAAACAGGATCACCAGCGCCGCGAGAATCGCCCCGAGGGAAATCCCGTAGTCGCCGTACATGCTGGCCGCCAGCGCCAGGCCGATGACCCCGTTGTTACCGCGAAAGGCGCCCTGGGTGTAGATCCCGCGATCTTCCCGCGGACACTTCCAGATCGCCCAGCCCCAGGCAATGGCAAAACACACCAGCGTCGCCACGCTGAAATAGATCAGCAGCGCCGGCTGCAACGCCGCGTGCAGGTCGGCATGCAGGATGCCCAGAAACAGCAGCGCCGGCATGGTGACGTTGAACACCAGTGCCGACGCGGTGTGAATGAAGTTGTCGTTGATCCAGTCGATGCGTTTGAGCAGCACCCCCAAAAACAGCATGGCAAACACCGGCGCGGTGATATTCAGGGTTTCGAGGAAAATTGCCAGCATGCCGAGAAGACCTTGGGGTGGGCGTCGTTAGGGGGCTAATGATAAGCCACCGACGACGTTGGCGTCTGGTCGATCGCCTTCGCTGGCAAGCGATGAATAACCTGTGGCGAGGGAGCTTGCTCCCGCTGGGTCGCGAAGCGGCCCCAAAAGATGGGACTGCTACGCAGTCCAGCGGGAGCAAGCTCCCTCGCCACAGTCTCAAGTGATCGGTGCCGGGTTGAACAGGGTGATGTCGTTATGCAGCTTGTGCTGCTCGGCCCAGGTCTGTTTCTTGCCGCTGGCCACATCCAGGTAGTAATGGAACAGCTCCCAGCCCAGTTCCTCGATCGAGGCGCGGCCGGTGGCAATACGCCCGGCGTCGATGTCGATCAGGTCCGGCCAGCGTTGCGCCAGTTCGGTCCGGGTCGAGACCTTGACGACCGGGACCATGGCCAACCCGTAAGGCGTACCACGACCGGTGGTGAATACATGCAGGTTCATCCCCGCCGCCAGCTGCAAGGTCCCGCAGACAAAGTCGCTGGCCGGGGTCGCGCAGAAGATCAGGCCTTTGCGTTTGAAACGCTCGCCAGGGCCGAGCACGCCATTGATCGCGCTGCTGCCGGACTTGACGATCGATCCCAGGGACTTCTCGACAATGTTCGACAACCCACCCTTCTTGTTGCCCGGCGTGGTGTTGGCGCTACGATCCGCTTCACCCTTGGCCAGGTAGCGGTCGTACCAGTCCATTTCCCGCACCAGTTCCTGAGCGACGTCCTGGTTTTCCGCGCGGGAGGTCAGCAGATAAATGGCATCGCGCACTTCGGTGACTTCGGAAAACATCACCGTCGCACCGGCCCGCAGCAGCAGGTCCGAGGCATAACCGAGTGCCGGGTTGGCGGTGATACCGGAGAATGCATCACTGCCGCCGCACTGCATGCCAAGGATCAGCTCGGACGCTGGCACGGTTTCCCGGCGACGCTGATCGAGCTTCTTCAGGCGCGTCTCGGCCAGCTCCATGATCTGCTCGATCATCTCGGTGAAGCCGTGGCTGGAGTCCTGCAAGCGGTACAACCAAGGCTCGCTCAAATCCACCGAGCTGTCGTTGTCGTGCATCACCTGCCCGGCCTGCAATTTCTCGCAGCCCAGGCTGATCACCAGCGCTTCGCCCCCCAGGTTCGGGTTGCGCGCCAGATTGCGCACGGTGCGGATCGGGATGTAAGCGTCGGTGGCGGTGATGGCCACGCCACAGCCGTAGCTGTGGGTCAGCGCCACCACGTCATCGACGTGCGGGTACTTGGGCAGCAACTCGTCCTTGATGCGCTTGACCGCATGATCGAGCACGCCGGTCACGCATTGCACGGTGGTGGTGATGCCGAGAATATTGCGCGTGCCGACGGTGCCGTCGGCATTGCGATAACCCTCGAAGGTGAACCCCTCCAGCGGAGCTTGCGCGGCCGGCACATCGGTGGACAGCGGCAGGCTGTCCAGCGGTGGCGCGGTCGGCATGCGCAGTTGATCTTCCTTGACCCAACTGCCGCGGGGGATCGGCTGCAAGGCATAGCCAATGACCTGGCCGTAACGAATCACCTGGCCACCTTCGGGAATGTCCTCCAGGGTGACCTTGTGGCTCTGCGGTACGAAGTCCAGGGTGACCAGGCCGTCCGCAAATTCGGTACCGGCCGGTACGCCCTGATCGTTGACCACAATCACTACGTTATCCCGCTCGTGCAGGCGGATGTAGCGCGGCGAGTCGGAATGTTCAATCAACTGCATGACGCCGCTCCTCAGGAATGCGCTTGAGACAATTTGCCAGGGGCTTCAGTACCGTTCGCTGGTGGCTCTTTGAGCACCACACGCTTGATCGGGCCCACGATGACCAGATAGCTGAACACCGCGACCAGTGCGTTGCAACCGACGAACACCAGTGCCCATTTGAACGAACCGGTGGAGCTGATGATGTAGCCGATGACGATCGGGGTGGTGATGGAAGCGAGGTTACCGAAGGTATTGAACAGGCCACCGCTCAGACCGGCGATCTGCTTCGGCGAGGTATCGGACACCACCGCCCAGCCCAGCGCGCCCACGCCTTTGCCGAAGAATGCCAGGGCCATGAAACCGACCACCATCCATTCAACATCCACGTAGTTGCAGGCCACGATGCTGCTGGAAACCAGCAGGCCGGCAATGATCGGCGCCTTACGGGCGAAGGTCAGGGAATGGCCTTTGCGCAGCAGGTAATCGGAAATCACCCCGCCCAGTACACCACCGATGAAGCCGCAGATCGCCGGCAAGGACGCAATGAAACCGGCCTTGAGAATGGTCATGCCGCGTTCCTGCACCAGGTACACCGGGAACCAGGTCAGGAAGAAGTAAGTGATGCCGTTGATGCAGTATTGGCCAAGATACACGCCGAGCATCATGCGGTTAGTCAGCAGTTGGCGGATGTAGTCCCACTTCGGACCATCGGTCTTCTTGCCTTTGCCCTTGTCCTGATCCATGTCGACCATGCCGCCGTTGTCGGCGATGTGCTTGAACTCGGCATCGTTGATCATCGGGTGTTGGCGCGGGCTGTGGATAACCTTCAGCCAGATCCCGGAGAAGATGATGCCGATCACGCCCATGACGATGAACACGTGCTGCCAGCCGAAGCTGTAGACGATCCAGCCCATCAGCGGTGCGAACAGCACAGTGGCGAAGTATTGCGCCGAGTTGAAGATCGCCGAGGCAGTGCCGCGCTCAGCGGTCGGGAACCAGGCGGCCACGATACGTGCGTTGCCGGGGAAGGATGGCGCTTCAGCCAGGCCCACCAGGAAGCGCAGCATGAACAGCGCAACCACGGCCGTGGACATGCCGAACTCGCCGACATACCCCTGCAGCACGGTGAACAGTGACCAGGTAAAGATGCTCAGTGCGTAGATTTTTTTCGAACCGAAACGGTCCAGCAGCCAGCCACCGGGAATTTGCCCGGCCACGTAGGCCCAACCGAATGCGGAGAAGATGTAGCCGAGGGTAACGGCGTCAATGCCCAGGTCTTTCTGCAGGCTGGAGCCGGCGATGGCGATGGTAGCGCGGTCGGCGTAGTTGATCGTGGTCACCAGAAACAGCATGAGCAGGATCAGATAGCGGACGTGAGTCGGCTTGGTCGATTGCATGTAGATGTACTCCCACAAATTATTTTTATGCGCGGGTGAATCTTTGTTTCCTCTGTAGGAGCGAGCTTGCTCGCGATGGTGGTCAACGATGACGCGGGGGCATCAGGTTTACCGCCGCGACCTCACCACCATCGCGAGCAAGCTCGCTCCTACAACAGGGATGTTGCGTTACGATCCGATGTAGGCAGTCTTCACAACGGTGTAAAACTCTTGCGCATAGCGGCCTTGCTCACGTGATCCATAGGATGAACCTTTACGCCCGCCGAACGGAACGTGGTAATCCACACCGGCGGTCGGCAGGTTGACCATCACCATCCCGGCCTGGGAGTGGCGTTTGAAGTGGTTGGCGTATTTCAGCGAAGTGGTGGCAATGCCCGCCGACAGCCCGAACTCGGTGTCGTTGGCCATGGCCAGGGCTGCTTCGTAATCGGCGACACGGACGATATTGGCCACCGGGCCGAAGATCTCCTCCTGGCTGATGCGCATCGAGGCTTCGCTGTCGGCAAACAGGGTTGGCGCGAGGAAGTAGCCCTCGGTGTCGCAGGTCACCAGACCACCGCCGCTGACCAGTCGCGCACCTTCGGACTGGCCGATATCGATGTACTTCATGTCCTGCTCAAGTTGCGCTTGCGAGACCACCGGACCGATATCGGTACCGGCTTTCAGGGCGTGACCGACCTTGATCGACTTCATGCGCTCGGCCATGGCTTCGACGAACCGGTCGTGGATGCCAGCGGTGACGATAAAGCGGCTGGAAGCGGTGCAACGCTGGCCGGTGGAGTAGAACGCGCTCTGTACCGACAGTTCGACCGCTTGCTTGAGGTCGGCGTCGTCGAGAATGATCTGCGGGTTCTTGCCACCCATTTCCAGCTGAACCTTGGCCTGGCGCGACACGCAGTTGACGGCGATCTGACGACCCACGCCCACGGAACCGGTGAAGCTGATGCCATCGACTTTCGGGCTGTTGACCAGTGCATCACCCACCACGCGACCGCTGCCCATCACCAGGTTGAACACACCGGCCGGGAAGCCGGCGCGGGAGATGATTTCGGCCAGAGCCCAGGCGCAACCCGGCACCAGGTCCGCCGGCTTGAGCACGACGCAGTTGCCGTAGGCCAGGGCCGGAGCGATTTTCCATGCCGGGATGGCAATCGGGAAGTTCCACGGAGTGATCAGACCGACCACGCCCAAGGCTTCGCGAGTGACTTCAACGTTGACGCCCGGACGCACTGACGGCAGATAGTCGCCAGACAGGCGCAGGCATTCACCGGCGAAGAACTTGAAGATATTACCGGCGCGGGTCACTTCGCCGATGGCTTCGGGCAGGGTCTTGCCCTCTTCCCGGGCCAGCAGGGTGCCGAGCTCTTCGCGACGGGCGAGGATTTCAGTACCGACTTTATCCAGGGAATCGTGACGAGCCTGAATGCCCGACACCGACCACGCCGGGAACGCGGCACGGGCAGCGTCGATGGCGGCGTGGACCTGAGCCAGATCAGCCTTGGCGTAGTCGCCGATGGCGTCGGTCAGTTCGGACGGGTTGATGTTGGTCGAATAGTCGCCACCGGCAACCCATTCGCCGTTGATGTAGTTATCGAAACGCTTTGAATCAGTCACTGGACTGCCCCTTGATAAAAAGACCTCAGGCAAAAAGCCGCCGATTGCTCAGCGGCCCTGGTTTTATCGGTTGTTACTGGGCGCCCTGCTTGTCGATCAGCGCGGCGAGCATTTCGTACTCTTCACCGGTCAGATCGGTCAGCGGTGCGCGCACAGGACCTGCGTCGTAGCCGGCAATTTTTGCCCCGGCCTTGACGATGCTCACGGCATAACCGGCCTTGCGGTTACGGATGTCCAGGTACGGCAGGAAGAAGTCGTCGATGATCTTGCCGACGGTGACGTGATCTTCACGAGCGATCGCATGGTAGAAGTCCATCGCGGTTTTCGGGATGAAGTTGAACACCGCCGAGGAGTAAACCGGTACACCCAGGGCCTTGTAGGCGGCAGCGTAGACTTCGGCGGTCGGCAAGCCACCCAGGTAGCTGAAGCGATCACCGAGGCGGCGACGGATCGACACCATCAACTCGATATCACCCAGGCCATCCTTGTAGCCGATCAGGTTCGGGCAGCGCTCGGCCAGACGCTCCAGCAGCGGCGCGGTCAGGCGGCAGACGTTACGGTTGTAGACCACCACGCCGATGTTGACCGATTTACACACGGCTTCAACGTGGGCGGCAACGCCGTCCTGGCTGGCTTCGGTCAGGTAGTGCGGCAGCAGCAACAGACCTTTGGCGCCCAGACGCTCGGCTTCCTGAGCGTATTCGATGGCCTGGCGGGTCGAACCGCCCACGCCAGCCAGAATCGGCACGCTGGTGGCGCAGGTGTCGACGGCAGTCTTGATGATTTCCGAATATTCGCTGGCCGCCAGAGAGAAGAACTCACCGGTGCCGCCCGCGGCGAACAGCGCCGAGGCGCCGTATGGGGCCAGCCATTCGAGACGCTTGATGTAACCCGCGCGATTGAAGTCGCCCTGAGCATTGAAATCGGTGACCGGGAAAGACAGCAGACCGGCAGAGAGGATGGACTTCAGTTCTTGTGGATTCATTATTCGAACACCCTGGATAGCGACGTTGTGTGAGAAAACCGTTCAGCCTGCGCTGAAGTTGTAGGTCATCGTACAACTTAAAATACAACCGTCAACTGCATTTCATCGCCGCGGGGGAAAATTGTTCGACAAGAAAGATCGCGGGCTCGCATTTTAGAGGCTTTCAGAGCGGGCACGCAGAATGGAAACGCCTGGATACACCACGGTGCTTCAGAGATACGTTGTCGGAAGATCAGGGGTAATTACAGGTTTGGGTTTATGGCTTATAGCCCTATCGCGGGCAAGCTCGCACGCAGGGTTCGGGTGTTGATCCCGATTTTGGGACCGACACATGACACCGTGGGAGCGAGCTTGCTCCGGGCGGCGTTCCGACGATGACGGCTTATCAGGCGATGAATCGCGTGAAGCAGAAAGCTTATCCGCGCTGCGCCTCAGCTTCTTCATGGGCATGACGCAACCGCTCGCGGCTATTGGTCAGGTGCAGACGCATCGCCGCACGGGCCGCATCGGAATCCTGACGGGCAATGGCGTCGTAGATTTCCTCGTGCTCACGGCTCAGGCGACTCATGTAGTGCTGCTGGTCGTCATGGGCCAGGCGCGCGGAATTCAGCCGTGTGCGCGGAATGATGCTGGTGCCCAGGTGGGTCATGATGTCGGTGAAGTAGCGGTTGCCGGTGGACAACGCGATTTCGAGGTGGAAGGCGAAATCCGACGCCACGGCATCACTGGCGTGAGCGGCGCTTTCGTTCAACGCATCGAGGGCGGCGCGCATGTTGGCCAGTTGTTCCGGAGTGCGACGTTGCGCCGCCAGCCCGGCGGACTCCACTTCCAGGCTGATGCGCAGTTCCAGGATCGCCAGCACATCGCGCAAGGTCACCACGGTCGCCGGGTCGATACGGAAACCGCTCGGGCTCGGCGTGTCGAGCACGAAGGTGCCGATACCGTGGCGGGTTTCCACCTGCCCTGCCGCCTGCAAACGGGAAATCGCTTCGCGCACCACGGTGCGGCTGACGCCATGGGCATCCATGATGGCCGACTCGGTAGGCAACTTGTCGCCACGCTTGAGATGACCGTCGCGGATCTGCTCGGACAGCACCGTCACCAGTTCCTGAGCGAGGCTGCGGCGCTTGCGTGGGAGGCGTGGTGCGTCGTTCAGGTTTTCCATGGTGAACATCTGTCTCGAAAAGTTCGGCTGCTGAAAGCACATCATAGCGCAACGCGGTTGTACGATCACCTTGCCCTTGCAGGAGCGAGCTTGCTCCGGGCGGCGATCCGACGATGGACTTGAACGCACCGCGTTTATTCAGAATGCACGCGTTATCGTTAGCCTCCATCGCGAGCAAGCTCGCTCCTACAAGGGATTGTGGTGTTTATGCCGTCACGGTCTGGTCCACCAGATGGCCATTCTCGATACGGATGTGCCGCGGGTGGAAGCGCTTCAGGCTACTGCGATGGCCGACGCTGACAATGCTCAACCCCGGCAATTCGTCGATCAGCGCCTGATACAGCGTGGCCTCATCTTCTTCGTCCATCGCCGAGGTCGCTTCGTCCATGTACAGCCATTGCGGCGCATAAAGCAGTGCACGGGCAAAGGCCACGCGCTGCTGCTCACCCGGCGACAACATGCGCTGCCAGTGGTTGGCTTCGTCGAGACGGGCAATAAGGTGCGGCAAGCGACAGGTCTCCAGGACCTGCACGTAGCGTTCGTTCGGATAGATATCGCCAGCCTGTGGATAACTGAGAACATCACGCAAGGTGCCAATCGGCAAATACGGTTTTTGCGGCAGGAACAGGTAACGCGCCGCCGGCAGGCGAATACTGCCGTGGCCGGCCGGCCACAGATGGCCCATCGCCCGCAGCAGGGTCGACTTGCCGCTGCCGGAACGACCGCTGAGCATCACACGGTCGCCCTCCTCCACGGTCATCTCGGCGTTGGCCAGCAGGTGACGGCCTTCAGCCAGGTCGAGGCCGAGGTTGTGCACCTTCAGCACCGAGCCCGAATTCTGTACGTCGATGGCTGGCGCGCGCTCTTCGTTGTCAGTCATGGCCTGGTGGAAGCTCAGCAGACGATCACAGGTGGCGCGCCAGGCAGCGAGATTCTGGTACGCACTGATGAACCAGCTGAAACTCTCCTGCACATTGCCGAACGCCGAGCTGATTTGCATCAGCTCGCCCAGTTCGATCTTTCCGGAGAGGTAACGTGGCGCGGCAACCATGAAAGGGAAAATGATGGCGGCCTGACTGTAACCGGCGGTGAAGAACGTCAGGCGCTTGGACACTTTCATGATGTCCCAGAAATTATGCCAGACCATCCCGAAGCGGCCGCTCAATCGACGATTTTCGTTCGGTTCGCCGTTGTACAACGCGATGCTTTCGGCATTCTCGCGAATCCGCACCATGGAGAAACGCAGGTCGGCTTCGAAGCGTTGTTGTTGGTTGTTCAGGCCGATCAGGCGACGACCGATCAAATGTGTCAGCCAACTGCCCACCACGGCGTAAACCAGGACGCACCAGAACATGTAGCCGGGAATGGTGATGCCGAATACTTCAATGCTGCCCGACACGCCCCACAGAATGATCGAGAACGACACCAGGCTGACGATATTGCGCAGCAACCCGATCCCCAACTCAAGGGTGTTGGAGGTGAAGTTGTTGAGGTCTTCGGAAATCCGCTGGTCCGGGTTATCGGTGTAACCGCCCTGCTCGAGCTGGTAGTAGTTTTTATCGGCCAACCAGCGGGCGAAATGCTTTTCGGTGAGCCATGCCCGCCAGCGGATCGTCAGCATCTGCGTCAGGTAGAGCCGATACACCGCACCGACGATGGCCACTGCCGCAATCGCGCAGAAGTACAGGATCAGCTGCCAGAACGCCGCCTCGTCCTTCTTTTGCAGGGCGTTGTAGAAGTCCTTGTACCAGGTGTTGAACCATACCGAGATCCCCACGCTGATCAGCGACAACGCAATCACCGCGATCAGCAGTGTCCAGGCCTTGACCTTCTCTTCACTGCGCCAGTAAGGCGTGATCATCGCCCACACTTTGCGAAAAAACTGCCCGCGCACGGCGTCGTTGACCGCGGAGTACTCAGCGTTCTGATTCATGGATAAGGCTCGATAGAGAAAAGAACACAAACGAACCGATCATAGATGATCGGTTCGATTTGTCGCGAGAGATGGCCCGCATTCGTTCAGCCCAGGTTCAGCGGCGAACGGGGCGCTTCTGCAGTTTGCGCTGCAGGGTGCGGCGGTGCATGCCCAGGGCACGGGCGGTGGCCGAGATGTTGCCTTCGTGCTCGGTCAGCACGCGCTGGATGTGCTCCCACTGCAGGCGGTCCACGGACATCGGGTTTTCCGGCACCAGGCTGTCGAGGTCAGCGTGTTCGGACAGCAGCGCCGCCAGCACGTCGTCGGCGTCCGCCGGCTTGCACAGGTAGTTGCAGGCACCGCGCTTGATCGCCTCGACGGCGGTGGCAATGCTCGAATAACCGGTGAGGATCACCACGCGCATTTCCGGGTCCATTTCCAGCAACTTGGGCAGCAGCACCAGGCCGGAATCGCCGTCCATCTTCAGGTCCAGAGCGGCGTAATCCGGCAGGTCGGCCTTGGCCAGTTCCAGGCCTTCTTCGGCGGAACCGGCAGTGCTGACGCGAAATCCGCGGCGGGCCATGGCGCGGGCCATGACGCGGGTGAACGTGGCGTCGTCATCGACCAGCAGCAAATGCGGCAGTTCTTCGCCTTCGACTTGGATCTCTTCACTCATGTTCGTCTCCTCGGGCGACACGGGGCAGGCGCAGCTCGGTGAGCGTGCCGCCTTCCTCATGGCTGTAGAGTTTCACTGAGCCGCCGGCGCGTGTCACGCTGGCCTTGCTCAAAAACAGGCCCAGGCCGAAGCCTTTGCCCTTGGTGGTAAAAAACGGTTTGCCGATTTGCTCGGCAATGGCCAGCGGCACACCGGCACCATGATCACGAATGCTGATGGTGAGGTTTTCCCAATCCCAGTCCAGCGTCACTTGCAGCCCTTCGGGGCAGGCATCGGCGGCGTTGTTCAACAGATTCAGCAAGGCCTGGGTCAAGTCCGGCGGCGGCGCCATGCGCGGTACCGGGCCCTGGCCGAGGCGCTGGAAGCGATAACTGGCTTCCGGGCGCATCAGGTGCCAGCGATTGAGGGCTTCATCCAGCCAATCGGTGACGTCCTGCATCTCCACCGCCAACCGGCGATTGGCCTCGGCGGCGCGCACCAGATGCTGCAAGGTCTCTTTACACAACTTGACCTGATCCTGCAGCACGCTCAGGTCATCCTGCAACATCGGGTCATGGTGGTCCTGACGCATTTCCTTGAGTAGCACACTCATGGTCGCCAGAGGCGTGCCCAGTTCATGGGCCGCACCGGCGGCCTGGGTGGCGACGGCCAGCAGTTGCTGATCGCGCAGGCCTTCTTCGCGACGAATGGCGCGCAGCTCTTCCTGACGGCGCAGCTCTTCGGCCATGCGCGCGGCGAAAAACGTGATCACGGCGGCGGCAAGGGCGAAGCTCAACCACATCCCGTACACCTGCAGGTTTTCCCGAGCGATCGGGAAGGTTTGCAGTGGGTAGAACTGTGCCAGCAACAGCGTGTACATCGTCAGCGCGATACCCGACAGGATTACCGAATAACGCCATGGCAACGTCACCGCGGCAATGGTCAACGGCACCAGGTAATAGGAGACGAACGGGTTGGTCGAGCCACCGGAGAAATACAGCAAGGCGCTGTGGATAAACAGGTCACAGGCCAGTTGCACGGCGTATTCGAGCTCGGTCACCGGCCACGAGGTACGCAGGCGAATCGCTGTGAACACGCACAACAGCATCGAACAACCGAGGGTCGCGGCCAATTGAAACCAAGGCAGTGGCAGCAATTCGAGCCAGTAGGCCAGGCCCACGGAACCGGCCTGTGCGGCCAGCACCAAGGTGCGGATGAACGTCAGCCGCCAGAGGTTCTGGCGAGTCGCGGAAGTGATTTGAACGGGGGCGAGCATGAGCTCTCCTGATGAGCGCTCCAGGCGGATCACAGGGAGTATAACCAAGCGCGGGGGCTGACAGGCAAAAGTGCGGCAAACGGCCACACGCCCGGAACGCTTCAAGACACCTTTTGTAGGAGCTGGCTTGCCAGCGATGGACGTTAACGATAACGCGCGCATTCAGGATAAACGCGGCGCCTGCGACGCCATCGCTGGCAAGCCAGCTCCTACAAACAGCGAGCGGCAGCCATGCATCTGTATAGAAGTTGTAACTGTGCGAACCGGAACATAAAAGCTAGAGTCTGATGGTTTCACGCAGGCCCGGACCGTACCCCTGCGCACCTTTCAAGGAGCCTTCATGCACACATTCCGCCGCAGCGCCGCCCTCCTCGCCCTGAGTGTCGGCAGCGTCGCCAGCCTCCCCGCCCTGGCCGCCGACGAGCTGCATTACAACCAGATTTCACTGCGCGCCGAAGTCAGTCAGGAAGTGGCCCGCGACTTGATGATCGTGACCCTCTACACCGAAGAACAGAACAGCGACCCGGCCAAACTTGCCGCCGACGTCAGCACGGCTATGAACAAGGCGCTGGTCCAGGCCAGGAAAGTCAAAGACATCACCCTGCGTCAGGGTAGTCGCAACAGCTACCCGATCTACGATACCAAGGGCCAGAAAATCACCGCCTGGCGCGAACGCGCCGAATTGCGCCTGGAAAGCTCGGACTTCGCCGCGCTGTCGAAGCTGACCGGCGAATTGCTCACCGACCTGAAAATGGGCGGTATGGACTTCGCCATCGCCACCCCGACCCGCAAAGCCAGCGAAGACGCTCTGCTCAAGGACGCCGTGACCGCCTTCAAGGCCCGCGCCCAACTGGCCACCGACGCCCTCGGCGGCAAGAGCTACAAAATCGTCAACCTGAACCTCAACAGCAATGGTTATCCACAGCCTTACCTGCGCGCGCCGATGATGATGAAAGCCGCCGCCATGGACGCCGCACCGGTGACGCCAGATGTTGAAGCCGGCACCAGCCAGGTCAGCATGACCGCCGATGGATCGATTGAAGTGCTGATGCCTTGAATCGATAGCCTCTAAATGAAAAACGGCGATCACTCACATGATCGCCGTTTTTTTTGGTGGAGGGGGGCGGGCTGTTTTCAGGCATGAGCTATAACTGAAGAGCCTACTGAGAGAAGCCGGCAGTTGCACCGGGTGCAACTGAGATTGATTGGCCACTATCGGTGCAACAATAACCACTCTTATTCACGCCATACCCACCTCACAAAACGGGGTATAAATAAGTAACACCTTGCCCTGATCGGGAGCACCCCGCGCTCAGGACGCACCGTGAAAGTGCGTCGTTTGCACCGTAAAAATGCCGCGCAAACGGTTAAATGCGGCAGGTTTTATACAAATGCGACATTAAGGTACGTTCGTACCACCGTTTCAGGCTTGTAGTCACTCTGGATCTTGCATTGGGTATGGCCCCTGCATAAGTATCCGCAGGCACGACTCACGAGGTCGTCCTCTAATTCCAAAAATGACAACAAATCATGAGGCCACCATGCTTAAACACGCGGTCATTCCGTTTTTAGTCGGCGCCAGCTTGTTAGCCAGCGCACCGTTCGCCCAAGCTGCGACTAACCTGGTGTTCTGCTCCGAAGGGAGCCCGGCCGGTTTCGATCCAGGTCAATACACCACCGGAACCGACTTCGACGCCTCTGCAGAAACCATGTTCAACCGCCTGACTCAGTTCGAGCGCGGCGGCACCGCCGTTATTCCTGGCCTGGCAACCAGCTGGGACGTCTCCGATGACGGCCTGACCTACACCTTCCACTTGCGTGAAGGCGTCAAGTTCCACACCACCCCGTATTTCAAGCCGACTCGTGAGTTCAACGCCGACGACGTGCTGTTCACCTTTAATCGCATGATTAACAAGGATGACCCGTTCCGCAAAGCCTACCCGACCGAATTCCCGTACTTCACCGACATGGGGATGGATACCAACATCACCAAGATCGATAAAATCGACGACAAAACCGTCAAGTTCACTCTCAAAGACGTTGATGCCGCGTTCATCCAGAACATGGCCATGAGCTTCGCCTCGATCCAGTCCGCCGAGTACGCTGCCCAGCTGCTCAAGGAAGGCAAGGCTGCCGACATCAACCAGAAGCCGATCGGCACCGGCCCGTTCGTATTCAAGAGCTATCAGAAAGATTCCAACATCCGTTACACCGGAAACAAGGACTACTGGAAGCCTGACGACGTGAAGATCGACAATCTGATCTTCGCCATCACCACCGACCCGTCGGTACGTATCCAGAAGCTGAAGAAGAACGAGTGCCAGGTCACCCTGTTCCCTCGCCCGGCCGACCTGAAGGCGCTGCGTGAAGACAAATCCCTGAAGATGCCTGACCAGGCTGGCTTCAACCTGGGTTACATCGCCTACAACGTGATGCCCAAGGTCAAGGGACAAACCGACGCGAACCCGTTGGCTGATTTGAAAGTGCGCCAGGCACTGGACATGGCGGTCAACAAGCAACAGATCATCGACTCCGTGTACCAGGGCGCAGGCCAACTGGCCGTCAACGCCATGCCGCCAACCCAGTGGTCCTACGACACCACCATCAAGGATGCGCCGTACAACCCCGAGAAAGCCAAAGAGCTGCTCAAGGAAGCCGGCGTGAAAGACGGCACCGAAATCGTTCTCTGGGCGATGCCGGTACAGCGTCCGTACAACCCGAACGCCAAACTGATGGCAGAAATGCTGCAGTCCGACTGGTCCAAGATCGGCCTCAAGGTCAAGATCCAGAGCTACGAATGGGGCGAGTACATCAAGCGCTCCAAAGGTGGCGAGAACCAGGCGATGCTGATTGGCTGGAGCGGTGACAATGGTGATCCGGACAACTGGCTGAACGTGCTGTTCGGCTGCGACTCGCTGGAAGGCAACAACTTCTCCAAATGGTGCGACAAGAAGTTTGACGACCTCGTCAAGCAAGCCAAACGCACTTCAGACCAAGGCAAGCGCACCGAGCTCTACAAACAAGCGCAACACGTGCTCAAGGATGCTGTGCCTATGACACCTATCGCTCACTCGACGGTGTTCCAACCCATGCGCGCCAACGTGCAGGATTTCAAGATCAGCCCATTTGGCTTGAACTCCTTCTACGGCGTCAGCGTCAGCAAGTAAGACATTGCTACGGCGGCGTTTCTGACGTCGCCGTCGCTTTATCTACCGAGAAAGCAGGAATTTGCCTACATCCAAATCCGCAGCTGACTACAGCATCGGGGGGAGGATGCGTCGCCATTTCCTACGAGCCTTTAGGACTTTACGCATTTACTGCCGGACCCGTGGCTCATACCGTCGGGATCCGACCAGTGCATGCGTGGGTCATCGGTTACTGCGGCTTGCATGGATTGAAATCAATGATGCCTCTACGCCCGCGGACGGGACGGCGGCTCATTGACAACACTTTGAGAGAAAAGGAAGCGTTATGCGCCATACCTTGGTTTTATCCGCATTGCTGGGCACCGGCCTGTTGGCCGCCACTTCCATCAGCCAGGCCGCCAACAACAGCCTGGTGTTCTGCTCCGAAGGCAGCCCCGCCGGTTTCGACACGGCGCAGTACACCACTGCGACCGACAACGACGCCGCCGAACCGCTGTACAACCGGTTGGCAGAGTTTGAAAAAGGCGCGACCAACGTCGTACCGGGCCTGGCCACGAGCTGGGATATTTCCGAGGACGGCCTCCAATACACCTTTCACCTGCGCGAAGGAGTGAAGTTTCATACCACCAAGTACTTCACGCCGACCCGCGATTTCAATGCCGATGACGTGCTGTTCACGTTCAATCGCATGCTCGATCCGCAACAGCCTTTCCGTAAGGCTTATCCGACAGAGTTTCCGTATTTCAACGGCATGAGCCTGAACAAGAACATCGCCAAGGTCGAAAAGACCGGGCCGCTGACCGTGGTCATGACGCTCAATAGCGTGGACGCCGCGTTCATCCAGAACATCGCCATGAGCTTCGCCGCCATCCTTTCTGCCGAATACGCCGACAAGCTGCTGGCCGAAGGCAAGCCGAGCGACATCAACCAGAAGCCGGTCGGCACCGGGCCGTTCGTGTTCAAGAGCTACCAGAAAGACTCGAACATCCGTTACACCGGCAACAAGCATTACTGGGACCCGAGCCGGGTCAAGCTCGACAACCTGATTTTCGCCATCAACACCGACGCCTCGGTGCGCGTGCAGAAGCTCAAGGCCGGCGAGTGCCAGATCACCCTGCACCCGCGCCCAGCCGATGTGACCGCGCTGAAGAACGACCCGGCCTTGCAACTGATCGAGAAGCCCGGCTTCAACCTCGGCTACATCGCCTACAACGTGCGCCACAAACCGTTCGACCAGCTCGAAGTGCGCCAGGCGCTGGACATGGCGGTGAACAAGCAAGGCATTCTCAATGCCGTTTATCAGGGTGCGGGACAACTGGCGGTCAACGCCATGCCGCCGACCCAATGGTCCTATGACGACACGATCGGGGACGTCGCCTACAACCCGGAAAAAGCCAGAGAGCTGCTCAAGGCTGCCGGCGTCAAGGAAGGCACTGAAATCACCCTCTGGGCCATGCCGGTCCAGCGTCCGTACAACCCCAACGCCAAATTGATGGCCGAGATGCTCCAGGCTGACTGGGCGAAGATCGGCCTCAAGGTCAAGATCGTCAGCTATGAGTGGGGCGAGTACATCAAGCGCACCAAGAACGGCGAACACGACATCAGCCTGATTGGCTGGACCGGTGACAATGGTGATCCGGATAACTGGCTAGGCACGCTCTACAGCTGCGACGCCATTGGCGGCAACAACTACTCGATGTGGTGTGATCCGGCCTACGACAAGCTGATCAAGCAGGCCAAGGTCGTCACCGACCGCGACCAGCGCACCGTGCTCTACAAACAGGCGCAGCAGTTGCTCAAGCAGCAAGTGCCGATCACGCCAGTCGCCCACTCAACGGTCAACCAGCCGCTGAGCGCCAAAATCGAAGGGTTCAAGGTGAGCCCGTTCGGTCGCAATGTTTTCTCGGGTGTCAGCCTGGAAAAATAACCGATTAGCCAGAAATGCCGGGGGGCGGAGTTTCCGCCCTCACGCAGACGCTTTGCCGTCTTTCGCCAATTCGGCCAACAGCAAACGTTTGCGAAGCCGTGAATGAGTTCTAAACCAATAGCCGGATCACAAAAAAAGACCGGCATAAAAAAAGAAAGTAAGGAGCTTTACCCATGAAACTGAGCAGCACCGCGTTATTGGCCTTGGCCATAAGCAGCGTAACCGCCACGGCTTACGCAGAAACCCAAAGCCAGGCTTTCACCCCGGTTACCGTGAACGAAAAAAACGCCCAGAGCGAAGCCACCGGTTTCGTCGAAGGCCAGTCGATCACCGGCACCACGCGTAACTGGTACGCCAACGAGCAACTGCATCGCGGTGGCAAGTTCACCTACAAGAAAGACGGTGTTTCGACCCCGACCGATCGCCGGATCAACTGGGTCCAGGGCACCATCCTCAAATACAACTCGGGCTTCACCGAAGGCACCGTAGGCTTCAGCACTGAAGTGGCGGCATACAACGCCATCGCTCTGGACCGGGACCGCAAAGACCTGGCGTCCAACAACGGTGGCGCACCGGGCTCTCGTCCAGGCGCGGGCAACAACCGCACCCTGACCAAGGAAGGCGGCGACGCTCAAGGCCAGTGGAGCAAACTGGGCCTGGCCAACGTCAAGGCCCGTGTCTCCAACAGCACCCTGACCGCCGGCCGCATGAACTTCAGCAGCCCGATGGTCGACGTGATCGGTAACCGTGCACTGCCTTCGAGCTTCCAGGGCGTGGCCATTCACAGCGAAGAGCTGAACAACCTGGCCTTCGACCTGGCCACTTTCGACCGCAACTCACCGCGTACCGAAGAAAGCCTGCGCAAATTCCGCACCGAATATGCCAACGGCATCGTCGAAACCGACCATGTCTACACCGGCGGCATCACCTACACCCCACTGGCCAGCCTGACCACCAGCCTCTGGGCGACCCAGGCTGAAGACATCTGGAACCAGTACTACTTCGGCGCCTCTCACGTACTGGGCGACAGCCAGGTGCTGAGCCTGACCACCGGCCTGAACTACTACAAAACCAAGGAAACCGGTAAAGCCCTGATCGGCGCTATCGACAACGACACCTACTCCCTGTCGTTCGGCCTGACCCATCAGGCCCACACGCTGACCTTCTCGTACCAGGAAGTGAACGGTAACGAGTACTTCGACTATCTGCACGAAACCAATGGTATCTACCTGGCCAACTCCCTGCTGTCGGACTTCAACGGCCCGAACGAAAAATCGTTCCAGGTTGCCTACGGTCTGAACATGGCCGAATACGGCGTGCCAGGCCTGAAGTTCAACATCTACCAGGCTCGCGGCTGGGATATCGACGGTACTCACTACACCGGCAACCGCGGCGTGGCCGGCAAGGGTTACGACGGCATCCAGTCCCAGGATGGCGAACACCACTATGAATACGGCATCGGCGCAACCTACGCCGTGCAGAGCGGCCCGCTCAAGGCCACCACGATCCGCGGCACCTACACCGCTCACCGTGCCAGCGAAAACCAGGCTGACGGCAGCATCAACGAGTTCCGTCTCGTGACCACCGTTCCGTTCAACATCCTGTAATGCCGCCGCCGAGCGGCTGATTCAATGACGAATCGGCCGTTCGGTTTTTGTCCTTTAACTGATTGCAGAGGGTTCTTGATGAAAATGCTTCCCCTACGTGCGGCCATCGCGGCCGCGTTGCTCAGTGTCGCTGTCGGCGTTTCGGCCAAGCCCCTGGTGGTTTGCACGGAAGCCAGCCCCGAGGGCTTCGACATGGTCCAGTACACGACTGCAGTCACCGCCGATGCCGTGGCCGAAACCATCTTCAACCGCCTGGCAGACTTCAAGCCCGGTACCACCGAAGTGATTCCGGCACTGGCCGAGTCCTGGGACATCAGCGAAGACGGCCTGAACTACACGTTCCATCTGCGCAAAGGCGTCAAGTTCCACACCACCGAATACTTCAAGCCGACCCGCGACATGAATGCCGACGACGTGGTCTGGAGCTTCCAGCGCCAGCTGGACCCGAATCATCCGTGGCACAAACTGTCGAGCGTGGGCTTCCCGTACTTTGAAAGCATGGGCTTCAAGGAGCTGCTCAAGAGCGTCGAGAAAGTCGACGACAACACGGTCAAGTTCACCCTGACCCGCCGTGAAGCGCCGTTCCTGGCCGACATCGCCATGGCCTTCTCGTCGATCTACTCCGCCGAGTACGCCGACCAGTTGCTCAAGGCCAACAAGACCGAAGACCTCAACAGCAAGCCGATCGGTACCGGCCCGTTCGTTTTCCAGCGCTACAACAAGGACGCCCAGGTTCGCTTCAAGGCCAACCCGGAATATTTCCGAGGCAAGCCGCCGGCCGATGCGCTGATCCTGGCCATCGCCACCGACAACAACGTGCGCCTGCAGAAGCTCAAGGCCAACGAGTGCCAGGTCGCGCTGTATCCGAAACCGGATGACATTCCGAGCATCAAGAAAGACGACAAGCTGAAAGTCGATGAACTGAACGCGATGACCGTTTCCTACATCGCCATGAACACCACGCACAAATACATGAGTGATGTGCGGGTGCGCAAAGCCATCGATATCGCGTTCGACAAGGAAGCCTACGTCAATGCCCTGTTCGGCAAAGGCAATGCAACAGCAGCGGTCAACCCGTACCCGGACACCCTGCTGGGTTACAACCACAGCCTGAAAAACCCGGCCCGTGACCTGGACAAGGCTCGGGCCCTGCTCAAGGAAGCCGGCGTACCGGAAGGCACCACCTTCACCCTGTTCACCCGAAACGGAGGCGGTCCGACCAACCCGAACCCGATGCTCGGCGCGCAGATGATGCAGGCCGACCTGGCCAAGGTCGGGATCAAGATCGACATCCGCGTGATGGAATGGGGCGAAATGCTCAAGCGCGCGAAAAACGGCGAGCACGACATGGTTTCCGCCGGATGGGCGGGCGATAACGGCGACCCGGATAACTTCCTGACGCCTATGCTCAGTTGTGAAGCGGCCAAGAACGGCGAAAACTATGCACGCTGGTGCAATGACAAGTTTCAGGCGCTGCTCGACCAGGCCCGGGAAAAGACCGATCCGGCCGAACGCGCAGCGCTCTACGAACAGGCCCAGGTTATTTTCAACCAGGACCAGCCATGGATCAGCATGGCGCACACTCGAATGTTTACCGCAATGCGCAACAACGTAGAGGGCTATCACATTAGCCCCCTCACCACGAATAACTTCGCCACCACCCAGGTGAAGTAATAAGAAAACTCCCGGCATGCCTGATCCAGGCATGCCGGGCACGCCTAACCGGCTGATGAGGTACAACACACGATGTTTAGTTTTATTGCCCGCCGACTGGGGTTGTTGATCCCCACGTTCTTCGGTATCACCCTGCTGACTTTCGCGTTGATTCGCATGATCCCGGGCGACCCCGTGGAAGTCATGATGGGAGAACGCAGGGTCGATCCCGAAATGCACGCTCAGGCAATGGAACGCCTAGGTCTGAACAAACCCCTGTATGCCCAATACCTGGATTACATCGGCAAACTGGCCCACGGCGATCTCGGTGAATCCCTGCGTACCCGTGAAAGCGTCTGGAGCGAATTCACCTCTCTGTTCCCCGCGACCCTGGAACTGTCCTCGGCCGCGCTGTTGTTCGCCGGTGTCCTGGGACTCCTGGCCGGAGTGATCGCGGCACTCAAGCGAGGATCCCTGTTCGACCATGGGGTGATGGGCATCTCCCTGGCGGGATATTCAATGCCGATCTTCTGGTGGGGCCTGATCCTGATCATGTTCTTCTCGGTGTCGCTGGGCTGGACCCCGGTGTCCGGGCGGATCGACCTGCTCTACGACATCGAGCCACGCACCGGCTTCATGCTGATCGATACGCTGCTGGCCGATGACGTCGGTGCGTTCTTCGATGCCCTGCACCACCTGATCCTGCCGGCCATCGTGCTGGGCACCATCCCGCTGGCGGTGATCGCGCGGATGACCCGATCCTCGATGCTCGAAGTGCTGCGTGAAGACTACATTCGCACCGCCAAGGCCAAAGGCCTGTCACCGTCGCGCGTGGTGTTCGTGCACGGTCTGCGTAACGCGCTGATTCCGGTGCTGACGGTGGTCGGCCTGCAAGTCGGCACCCTGCTGGCCGGTGCGGTCCTGACCGAAACCATCTTCTCGTGGCCGGGCATCGGCAAATGGCTGATCGAAGCCATTGGCGCCCGGGACTACCCCGTCGTGCAAAACGGCATCCTGTTAATCGCCTGCCTGGTGATTCTGGTCAACTTCGTAGTGGACATCCTCTACGGCTTTGCCAACCCACGCATCCGCCATCAGCGCTGAGATCATGACCATGACCATGACCACTCCAATTCCATCGGTAGCAGTCGATCAAAGCCTGCTGTACCCGTCTCCGTACAAAGAATTCTGGCAAGCGTTCTCCAGGAACAAAGGTGCCGTCGCCGGCCTGATGTTCATGCTGCTGGTGATTTTCTGCGCCATCTTCGCCCCGTGGGTTGCCCCCCATGACCCGAGCGAGCAATTTCGCGACTTCCTGCTGACCCCGCCGGCCTGGCTGGAAGGTGGACAGTTGCAGTTCCTGCTCGGCACCGACGAACTGGGTCGCGACCTGCTGTCGCGCTTGATCCATGGTTCGCGCCTGTCCTTGCTGATCGGCTTGTCGTCGGTGGTGATGTCGCTGATTCCGGGGATCCTGCTGGGTCTGTTCGCCGGGTTCTTCCCCCGCGTGGTCGGCCCGACCATCATGCGCCTGATGGACATCATGCTGGCCCTGCCGTCCCTGCTGCTGGCCGTGGCGATCGTCGCCATCCTCGGCCCTGGCCTGATCAACACCGTGATCGCCATCGCCGTGGTGTCCCTGCCGTCCTACGTTCGTCTGACCCGCGCCGCGGTGATGGGCGAACTGAACCGCGACTACGTGACCGCCGCACGCCTGGCCGGTGCCGGCCTGCCACGGCTGATGTTCGTCACCGTGCTGCCTAACTGCATGGCGCCGCTGATCGTTCAGGCCACCCTGAGCTTCTCTTCGGCGATCCTCGATGCCGCCGCACTGGGCTTCCTCGGCCTTGGCGTACAACCGCCAACCCCTGAGTGGGGCACCATGCTGGCCTCGGCCCGCGACTACATCGAACGCGCCTGGTGGGTGGTGAGCCTGCCTGGATTGACCATTTTGCTCAGCGTGCTGGCAATCAACCTGATGGGCGACGGCCTGCGCGACGCGCTGGACCCGAAACTCAAGAACGCCGCCTGAGGAGATTCCCATGTCACTGTTAGAAATCAAGAATCTCAACGTTCGCTTCGGCGACAAAAACGCCACGCCAGTGGTCGATGGCCTCGACCTGCAAGTGGACAAGGGCGAAGTGCTGGCCATCGTTGGCGAATCGGGTTCCGGCAAGTCCGTGACAATGATGGCGCTGATGGGCCTGATCGAGCATCCGGGGATCGTCACCGCCGACGCCCTGAATTTCGACGGCAAGAACATGCTCAAGCTCAACAACCGCCAGCGTCGGCAGATCGTCGGCAAAGACCTGTCCATGGTCTTCCAGGATCCGATGACCGCGCTGAACCCGAGCTACACCGTCGGTTTCCAGATCGAAGAAGTGCTGCGCCTGCACCTGAAAATGTCCGGCAAGGCCGCGCGCAAGCGCGCTATCGAACTGCTTGAAAAAGTTGAAATCCCGGGTGCCGCCAGCCGTATGGACGCCTACCCGCATCAACTGTCCGGTGGCATGAGCCAGCGTGTCGCGATTGCCATGGCGATTGCCGGCGAACCGAAACTGCTGATCGCCGACGAACCGACCACGGCGCTGGACGTGACCATTCAGGCGCAGATCATGGACCTGCTGCTGGCGTTGCAGAAAGAGCGGAACATGGGCCTGGTGCTGATCACCCACGACCTCGCCGTCGTGGCTGAAACCGCCCAGCGCGTGTGCGTGATGTACGCCGGCCAAGCGGTCGAAGTCGGCCAGGTGCCGCAACTGTTCGACATCCCTGCGCACCCGTACAGCGAAGCGCTGCTCAAGGCGATTCCGGAACACAGCCTGGGCGCCGCACGCCTGTCGACCCTGCCGGGCATCGTGCCCGGCCGCTACGACCGTCCGCAGGGTTGTCTGCTGTCGCCGCGCTGCCCGTACGTGAAAGACAAATGCCGTCAACAACGTCCGGCCCTTGACCCGAAAAGCAACAGCCTCGCTCGCTGCTTCTACCCGCTGAACCAGGAGGTGGCGTAATGGCCGTCGTTCTTACCGCCCGCGACCTGACCCGTCACTATGAAGTGTCCCGAGGCCTGTTCAAGGGGCACGCCACCGTGCGCGCCCTCAACGGTGTGTCATTCGAACTGGAAGCCGGCAAGACCCTCGCCGTCGTCGGCGAGTCGGGTTGCGGCAAGTCCACCCTGGCCCGGGCCCTGACCCTGATCGAAGAGCCCTCCTCCGGCTCCTTGAAAATCGCCGGGCAGGAAGTCGCCGGTGCCGACAAGGCCCAGCGCAAACAACTGCGCAAAGACGTGCAGATGGTGTTCCAGAGCCCGTATGCCTCGTTGAACCCACGGCAAAAAGTCGGTGATCAACTGGGTGAGCCGCTGCTGATCAACACCAACCTGTCGGCCTCCGAACGTCGCGAGAAAGTCCAGGCGATGATGAAGCAGGTGGGCTTGCGTCCCGAGCACTACCAGCGTTATCCGCACATGTTCTCCGGCGGTCAACGCCAGCGGATCGCCCTGGCCCGGGCGATGATGCTGCAACCGAAAGTGCTGGTGGCGGACGAACCGACCTCGGCGCTGGACGTGTCGATTCAGGCGCAGGTGCTCAACCTGTTCATGGATCTGCAGCAGGAGTTCAACACCGCCTACGTGTTCATCTCCCACAACCTGGCGGTGGTACGCCACGTTGCCGACCACGTGATGGTGATGTACCTCGGTCGCCCGGTGGAAATGGGCCCGAAAGAGGACATTTACTCCCGTCCTCTGCACCCCTACACCCAGGCACTGTTGTCGGCGACGCCGGCCATCCACCCGGATCCGAACAAGCCGAAAATCAAGATCGTCGGCGAATTGCCCAACCCGCTGAACCCGCCGTCCGGCTGCGCCTTCCACAAGCGCTGCCCGTACGCCACCGAACGTTGCAGCACCGAAGAGCCGGCCCTGCGCCTGCTCGACACTCGCCAGGTGGCTTGCCACTACGCCGAGCAATTCCTCGACGGCGCGGCATAAAAAACTGTAGGAGCGGGCTTGCCCGCGAAGGCGATCTGTCAGTCGACATGGATGTTGACTGGTCTGCCGCTATCGCCAGCAGGCTGGCTCCTACAGGGATTGAGCTGCTCAAATTCTTGATGCGTTGACCAAACCCCTTCCGCCTCGACTGCGCATCAGTCAGGCAGAATGGGTTTTCTTTTACCCGCCATTGAGCGACTACGTCTGGCTGTCACCCTCTTCCTCGTCATCGGAGTCCGGCTCGTCAGTAGTCGAGTCATCGTCGTTGTCAGCGCCCCCCTGCCCCTGATCTCCCGGTTCCGATTCGGACTTGGCAAGCATCAACCCCGCATAACCGGCCTGCCCGCTCGAGGCCTGCTCTCCATGATCAATACACTCGGCCCACGCCATCGAGGTTCCGAGCGAGAGCATCACCAACACCTTCAACAGCAGTAAAGCGCGTAACAATTTGTTCATAGCCGATTCCTTCCTTTCGTGGAGTGCCTGTCTGGCGCTGAGTCAAATCTAGTTCCGATCAGTCGGGTTCTCCAGTTGGACGTTGTCGAACCCACGGAAATGCCCTTGGATTGGAGACTGGTTTGGAATAAAGGTTATGCCGAAAAGATCAAAGCGTGTTCCGCCTTCCAGTAGGCTTGTACACCCGCAGAATTCCTCGCAGGATATCGCGGGATATACGCAGGACAGAACTTCCCGCGATCGGCACGTTTAATCAAAGGACACAGCATGATCAGCAGCGCCTTCGCACCGATGCAATCACTCGCCACCACCCTGCTGCCCCACGCCCTGGAACCCTCGGAAGACGGCGCTCACGACCTTTCGCACCTGCAACGGGTCTGGCACAACGCCCACTTGATTCAGGCACAGGAAGGTGGCGATCCTGAGGTGCTGCTGGCGGCGGTGCTATTGCATGATTGTGTAGCCGTGGAAAAGAACTCGCCGTTGCGCTCGCTGGCATCGCAATTGGCAGCGCGCAAAGCGTCAGGGGTATTGGCGAAGATGGATTGGCGCGAGACAAAAATCGCCGCCGTCGCCCACGCCATCGAAGCCCATAGCTTTTCCGCAAACATCCCGCCTACTTCGCTGGAAGCGAAAATCGTGCAGGACGCCGACCGCCTCGATTCCCTGGGTATGCTCGGCGTCGCCCGCACCTTTTACGTTGCCGGGCGCATGGGCAGCGCCCTCTACGACCCGCAGGACCCACAGGCCAATAACCGCGCCTATGACGACACTCGCTTCTGCATCGACCATTTCCAGACCAAGCTGCTGCACTTGGCAGACGGTTTCCAGACTGCGACAGGGCAACATCTGGCACAGGTCCGTCATGAGCGTTTGAAGGGGTTTCTGGAGCAGTTCAAGGAAGAGATCGGGATTGGCTGATACGCCAGGAGCACTGAACCTGCATAACTCAGGAAAGGACAAGCGCCATGGATCTGTCGCAAACACTGCTGCAACTTGAACGACGCCTCCTGTCACACACGACTCGACGAAATACTGAAGAAGTCTCACGCCTGCTCGCGGATGACTTTATCGAGTTCAGCGCCAGTGGCGGCATCTGGAGCAAGGCCGAAGTGGTCGAGCAGTGGCAGATGGTTTTCCACCAGGGGACATTGATTCCCAGTGAACAATGACGCAGGCATTCATGGCGAATCCGGACCCCTCGCCAGTCAGAGAGTGTTGTGAACGCCTCGGATTACTGTAGGAGCGAGCCTGCTCGCGATGGACGTCAACGATGACGTGTGCAGCCTGAATAAACGCGGCGGGTCTGAGTTCTTCGCGAGCAAGCTCGCTCCTACAGGGGATTGCGTCAGGTAACAAAAAACCCCGCAGCTTTCGCGGCGGGGTTTCTGGTCTTTCAGCTCAGCGCTTAATGGTGCTCGCGGGTCGCACGGAATTTAACATCCGGCCAGCGTTCTTCCATCAAGGCCAGGTTGACCCGCGTAGGCGCGAGGTAGGTCAGGTGACCACCGCCGTCCAGCGCGAGGTTTTCCACGGCCTTGTTGGAGAATTCCTCAAGCTTCTTCTTGTCGCTGCATTCAATCCAGCGCGCGGAATAAACGGTGATCGGCTCGTAGGAGCATTCGACCTTGTATTCCTCTTTCAAACGGCTGGCGACCACATCGAACTGCAGCACACCGACGGCGCCGAGGATGATGTCGTTGCTGCGTTCCGGGAAGAACACCTGGGTCGCGCCTTCTTCGGCCAACTGCTGCAGGCCCTGGCGCAGTTGCTTGGATTTCAGCGGATCCTTCAGGCGTACGCGGCGGAACAGTTCCGGGGCGAAGTGCGGGATGCCGGTGAAACCCAGGACTTCGCCTTCGCTGAAGGTGTCGCCGATCTGGATGGTGCCGTGGTTGTGCAGGCCGATGATGTCGCCGGAAAACGCTTCTTCCAGTTGCTCACGCTCGGAGGAGAAGAAGGTCAGCGCGTCGCCGATCCGCACGTCCTTGCCGGTGCGCACATGGCGCATCTTCATGCCTTTTTCGTACTTGCCCGAGCAGATACGCATGAAGGCGATGCGGTCGCGGTGTTTCGGGTCCATGTTCGCCTGGATCTTGAAGATGAAGCCCGAGAACTTCTCTTCCACCGGCTCCACGGTGCGCTCGTTGGCCACGCGTGCCAGTGGGCGCGGCGCCCAATCAACGACGGCGTCGAGTACGTGGTCGACACCGAAGTTGCCCAGGGCCGTACCGAAGAACACCGGGGTCAGCTGACCGTCGAGGAACTCCTGCTGGTTGAACTCGTGGCAGGCGCCCTGCACCAGTTCCAGCTGTTCGATGAAACGCTCGTACTCGTCACCCAGATGGGCGCGGGCTTCATCGGAGTCGAGCTTCTCGATGATTTTCACATCGGTGCGCTCATGACCGTGACCAGCGGTGTACACGATGATGTAGTCATCGGCGAGGTGATACACGCCTTTGAAGTCACGGTAGCAACCAATCGGCCAGGTGATCGGCGCAGCCTTGATCTTGAGGACGGCTTCGATTTCGTCGAGCAGTTCGATCGGGTCGCGGATGTCACGGTCGAGTTTGTTGATGAAGCTGACGATCGGCGTGTCACGCAGACGGCAGACATCCATCAGGGCGATGGTCCGTGGCTCTACACCTTTACCGCCGTCGAGGACCATCAAGGCCGAGTCCACTGCGGTCAGGGTGCGGTAGGTATCTTCGGAGAAGTCTTCGTGGCCCGGGGTGTCGAGCAGGTTGATCATGTGTTCGCGATACGGGAACTGCATGACCGACGTGGTAATGGAGATACCACGCTGCTTTTCCATTTCCATCCAGTCGGAGGTGGCATGGCGGTCGGATTTACGCGATTTCACCGTACCGGCTACCGCAATCGCCTTGCCCATCAGCAAGAGCTTCTCGGTGATGGTGGTCTTACCGGCATCGGGGTGGGAAATAATGGCGAAAGTGCGGCGTTTCGCGACTTCGGCGGCCTGTTTGGTCATGGGAAATCGCCTGGCAGGTGATTCAAAAAAGGGCGGCGAGTATAGCGCAAATGCAGTCTTACGGACCACCGCCCGTAGGACACGATCCGCCGTAGGAGCTGCCGCAGGCTGCGATCTTTTGTCGGTTTAAACCACGCCGAAGATCAAAAGATCGCAGCCTGCGGCAGCTCCTACGGGTGGCCAAACGGTGTGGAACGTGGGAACCTTTTAAAGCACGGAGACGTCCACTCCCCCGTTACGACCACTCGTCGGGGGCCTGAAACACCTGCAATTCGGCCTGACGAGGCTGTGCTCATGGCTCGATAAGCCGTACGCCTACCCCCTGTAGGAGCGAGCTCGCTCGCGATGGACGTCAACGATAACGCTGGGTACCTGAATGTACGCGTTGTCTGGGCGTTTTTCGCGAGCAAGCTCGCTCCTACAGTGGAACGCGCTCGGCATCAGCTGCTTATCGCGATCATTTTTTCGGCAGCCAAGCATGGCGTTGCCACACGAAAAAGTGTTCGCCGACTGAAAAAAGGAGTCTGCCTGTGGCTATCCACTATGGCAAAGGGCTGACAGGAGGCGCGCTGGTAATCGCCCTTCTGGCCCTGCTGATCCACTGGATCGGCATCGACACGATCGAACACTACCGCGACGATTTGTTGTTTTACCTGCAAGCTCATCTGATTCTCGTCCTCGCTTCCATGCTGGCCGCCCTTGTCGTGGGCATTCCTGCCGGCATCCTCCTCAGCCGCCCGTCCATGGTCGGTCGTGCCGAACGCTTCATGCAGTTCTTCAACATCGGCAACACCGTTCCACCCCTGGCCGTCCTGGCCATCGCCCTGGGCATTCTCGGCATCGGTAGCGGCCCGGCCATCTTCGCTCTGTTCCTCGCCTCTTTGCTGCCCATCGTGCGCAACACCTACGAAGGCCTGAAAAACGTCCAGGGCTCGCTCAAGGAAGCCGCCGTCGGCATCGGCATGACCCCGTTCCAGGTGCTGTGGAAAGTCGAATTGCCCAACGCCGTGCCGATCATCATCGGCGGTGTGCGCGTGGCATTGGCGATCAACGTCGGGACGGCGCCGCTGGCGTTCCTGATCGGTGCCAACAGCCTTGGCAGCCTGATATTCCCCGGCATTGCCCTGAACAATCAGCCGCAGTTGCTGCTTGGCGCTGCCTGCACCGCCCTGCTGGCCTTGCTGCTCGATGGCCTGGTGACACTCACCAGCCGCCTCTGGTTCGAACGCGGCTTGCGCCCGTCTTAAGCCCCGGCAAAGGAATCGTCATGAAAACATCAAGCTTTTTACTAGGCTGCGTCCTGCTGTGCGCAGGATTTGCCCAAGCCGCGGAAAAACCCTTGATCCGCATCGGCGCCCGGGTGTTCACCGAACAGACCCTGCTGGCGGAGATCACCTCGCAGTATCTGCGTACCAAGGGTTACGAAGTGCAAGTGACCGGTGGTCTGGGCAGCAATCTGGCCCGCAGCGCCCACGAAAGTGGCCAGTTGGACATGCTCTGGGAATACACCGGCGTTTCGCTGGTGGCCTACAACCATGTCACTGAAAAACTCGACAGCGAACAGTCCTACGCCCGAGTGAAAGAACTCGATGCGAAAAAAGGCCTGGTCTGGCTCACCCCGTCGAAATTCAGCAACACCTACGCCCTCGCCCTACCAAAGAACGTCGCCGACCAATACCCGCAAATCAACACCATCAGTGAGCTGAACAGGGTGCTGCGCAAGGAAGCCGAGACCAACAATCTGGTGGCGCTGGATACCGAGTTCGCCAACCGTTCGGACGGGCTCGACGGCATGGTGCAGCTGTACGACATGGACCTCACGCGCAAAAACATCCGGCAAATGGACGCGGGGCTGGTCTACACCGCGCTACGCAACGGCCAGGTGTTTGCCGGCCTGGTCTATACCACCGACGGTCGCCTCAATGCCTTCAAGCTCAAGTTGCTGGAAGACGACAAGCACTACTTTCCGGACTACACCGCCGCGCCCGTGGTGCGTCAGGCCTACCTCAATGCGCACCCGCAATTGGCCGCACAGCTCAAGCCGCTGGCTGAACTGTTCGACGACAACACCATGCGCGAGCTCAACGCCCGGGTCGACGTCGAGCATCAGAGCCCTTCAACCGTTGCCGCCGATTTCCTGCGCCGGCACCCGATCCATTAAGGAGGAAAAGTCATGGAATTCCTGAACGCCTTTTCCCATCTCGACTGGCCATTGGTCTTACACCTGACGTGGCAGCACATCACGCTGGTCGGCATTGCCGTGACCCTGGCGATTCTGGTCGGCGTGCCGCTGGGCATCCTGATGACACGTTACCCGAGCCTCGCCGGGCCTTTGCAAGCCAGCGCCACGGTGCTGCTGACCGTGCCGTCGATTGCCCTGTTCGGCCTGCTGCTGCCGTTCTACTCAAAGTTCGGCCAGGGCCTGGGGCCGATGCCGGCGATTACCGCGGTGTTCCTGTACTCGCTGCTGCCGATCATGCGCAACACCTGCCTGGCCCTGACCAATGTCGAACCAGGCATCCGTGAAGCCGCGCGCGGCATCGGCATGACGTTCGGCCAGCGCCTGCGCATGGTCGAGTTGCCCATCGCCGTACCGGTGATCCTCGCCGGTGTGCGCACCGCCGTGGTGATGAACATCGGCGTCATGACCATTGCCGCCACCATCGGCGCCGGTGGCCTGGGTGTACTCATCCTCGCTTCCATCAGCCGCAGCGACATGTCGATGCTGATCGTCGGTGCCGTACTGGTCAGTGTGCTGGCGATCATCGCCGACCTCATTCTGCAAGTACTACAGCGCTCGTTGACTCCAAAAGGACTCCTGAAATGATCGAACTTCACAACCTCAGCAAGACCTTCCAAAGCAACGGCAAAGATGTGAAAGCCGTGGACTCGGTGAGCCTGACCGTCAATGAAGGCGAAATCTGCGTGTTCCTCGGGCCATCGGGTTGTGGGAAAAGCACCACGCTGAAAATGATCAACCGCCTGATCACTCCGACCTCTGGCCAGATCCGGATCAACGGCGAAGACACCACCGGCCTCGACGAAGTGACCCTGCGCCGCAACATCGGTTACGTGATCCAGCAAATCGGCCTGTTCCCGAACATGACCATCGAAGAGAACATCGTGGTCGTGCCAAGACTGCTCGGCTGGGACAAGCAGAAATGCCACGACCGCGCCCGCGAGTTGATGAGCATGATCAAGCTTGAGCCCAAGCAATATCTGCATCGTTATCCACGGGAGTTGTCCGGTGGTCAGCAACAACGGATCGGCGTGATTCGCGCACTGGCGGCAGATGCACCACTGCTATTAATGGACGAGCCGTTCGGGGCGGTCGACCCGATCAACCGCGAGATGATCCAGAACGAGTTCTTCGAAATGCAGCGGGCGCTGAACAAAACCGTGATCATGGTCAGCCATGACATCGACGAGGCGATCAAGCTCGGCGACAAGATCGCGATCTTCCGCGCCGGCAAACTGTTGCAGATCGATCACCCGGACACTCTGCTCGCCCATCCGGCGGATGAGTTTGTCAGCAACTTCGTCGGCCAGGACAGCACACTCAAGCGCCTGCTGCTGGTGAAAGCCGAAGACGCAGCCGACAACGCGCCATCCGTCAACCCGCATACCCCGGTGGCTGAAGCGCTAGAGTTGATGGACGAGCATGACCGACGCTATGTGGTGGTCACTTGTGCCGAGAATAAAGCCCTGGGTTACGTACGACGTCGCGACCTGCACCGTCAGACCGGCACCTGCGCGCAGTACCAACGCGAGTTCAACGCCACGGCGGCGTACGACGAGCACTTGCGCATCCTGCTGTCGCGCATGTACGAGTTCAATCGGGCGTGGTTGCCGGTGATGGATGCCGAGCGGGTGTTCCTTGGCGAGGTCACGCAGGAGTCGATTGCGGCGTATCTGAGTTCAGGACGTTCGCGGGGGATGAAGTCCAGCATTGTGTCGCCGGCCGAAGCGGTCATCAGTTAAGACTCTGAATCTGTAGGAGCTGGCTTGCCGGCGAAGGCGGTGGAGCAAACGATATGGACTTCACCTGCCAGATCGCTTTCGCCGGCAAGCCGCCCCCTACAAAGGTTGTTATTGGCCGATTTTTTTGCGACGAACAGACCGGAAAAAAATATCAACACACGCTGCGACACAAGAAACACAAAAACGCCTACTGAAATAGCCAAAACACGCCCCGAAATGACACTCTCTCCGCCAACGTCGCCGATATTGACGCTATCGTAATTTCTAGCGACTTGACGCACAAAAGCGTCGAACGTGCAGGTATTTTTAACACTTCACAATTGTTCGGGAACATCCGACTGTCATCTGTGTCGGTTACAAAGAGTAATGCTCGTAACGCGCGTCAGAAGAGTGCAAAAACGCGACATTTTTTGTTGATCTCAAGCCCCTCACGCCCTAAAGTTCGCGCCGAACGTCCATGCTGGAAACGATCCATCCGGCTCAAGTACTGACGACGAGACAGCAAGGCCAAGGGAAAGCTGCACTTCCCATGGCCTTTTTGCTTTCGGCGACATGCCTTGGGAAGTAGGCGAACCAAAGTGGGGATACGGAGGACGTTCAGGAGGGTGTGTCATCAATGAATTCACGAGTGCGCCGGAGCCTGCTTTTGCGCAGGGCAAGGCGCGAGGACCGAAGTTTGGTTGTTCCAAATAAGGTACGAGTAACGCAGCCCTGCGCAAAAGCAAGCCCGGCCCTGCGGGTTGTGCCTGAGCGCGCGCCATGCTGCGTTGCAAGCCTTGCAAATGGAACGACCATTAGCGGCGGCCTGCGCCTTGCCTGGCTCGCGCTCAGGCGACAACGCACTCGCGAATTCATTGATGACACACCCTCGCACCCATTGATTAACAACGTTTGCCTTTAGGAGCTCCCAAGTATGCCGATCCAGGTCGAAGATTATTTCGCGCGCGCCACTTTTGACAAAATGAAAGCGTTCGCCGACAAGCAGGAAACCCCGTTCGTGGTGATCGACACCGCGATGATCAGCCAGGCCTATGACGACCTGCGCGCCGGTTTCGAATTCGCCAAGGTCTACTACGCGGTCAAGGCCAACCCGGCCGTCGAGATCATCGACCTGCTCAAGGAGAAAGGCTCGAGCTTCGACATCGCCTCGATCTATGAACTGGACAAAGTGATGGATCGCGGTGTCAGCGCCGACCGTATCAGCTACGGCAACACCATCAAGAAATCCAGGGACATCCGCTACTTCTACGAGAAGGGCGTGCGCCTGTTTTCCACCGACTCCGAAGCCGACCTGCGCAACATCGCCAAGGCCGCACCGGGTTCGAAAGTCTACGTGCGCATCCTGACCGAAGGCTCGACCACTGCCGACTGGCCGTTGTCGCGCAAATTCGGCTGCCAGACCGACATGGCCATGGACCTGCTGATCCTCGCCCGTGACCTGGGCCTGGTGCCTTACGGCATCTCGTTCCACGTGGGTTCGCAGCAGCGCGACATCAGCGTCTGGGACGCGGCGATCGCCAAGGTCAAAGTGATCTTCGAACGCCTGAAGGAAGAAGACGGCATTCACCTGAAGCTGATCAACATGGGCGGCGGCTTCCCGGCCAACTACATCACCCGCACCAACAGCCTGGAAACCTACGCCGAGGAAATCATCCGCTTCCTCAAGGAAGACTTCGGTGACGATTTGCCGGAAATCATCCTTGAACCGGGCCGTTCGCTGATCGCCAACGCCGGCATCCTGGTCAGCGAAGTGGTGCTGGTTGCGCGTAAATCCCGTACCGCGGTAGAGCGCTGGGTGTACACGGATGTGGGCAAGTTCTCCGGCCTGATCGAAACCATGGACGAAGCCATCAAGTTTCCGATCTGGACCGAGAAAAAGGGCGAGATGGAAGAAGTGGTCATCGCCGGCCCGACCTGCGACAGCGCCGACATCATGTACGAAAACTACAAGTATGGCCTGCCGCTGAACCTGGCCATCGGTGATCGCCTGTACTGGCTGTCGACTGGTGCGTACACCACCAGCTACAGCGCCGTCGAGTTCAATGGCTTCCCGCCGCTGAAGTCGTACTACGTGTAAATACATCGCGTAGAAAACCAAAAGCCCATGACGCGTCATGGGCTTTTTTGTGCCTGCTGACTCGTCCCGGTAGCTGCCGCAGGCTGCTCCTACATGGATTGAGTTCGCTGCAGATCGGCGCAGCGGCGAGCGTAATCGCAAGCCAGTGCCTGAATCCTCGGATCGGTCGCGCTCGACAACGCCTGACTTGCCACTCGCAAAAAATTCAAATTCCCCCCGGTCAACGCCTTGCGTAGCCAGCCCAGCGCTTCATCGACACGACCGTCATCGGTCAGTACCGCCGCATAACTGAACTGCCCTCGAAAATCCCCACCCTCAGCCGAACGCCGATACCAGTCACGGGCCGCTACCGGATCCGCCGGACAGACTCGCCCTTCTTCCAGATACCGCCCCAAGAGATTCATTGATTTTGCATGGCCCGACTCAGCCGCACAGCGATAGAGATTCAGTGCCTGGAGCTGATCCTCAACCACCCCACGCCCGGTCGCCAGCAGATTGGCGTAGTTGTACATCGCCCAATCCAGCCCTGCCGCAGCGGCAAGTCGGTAATGCCTGGCCGCCAGCGATGCATCGGCCGCACAACCCCAACCATGCTCATGACAACGGCCGAGCATGTTGCGCGCCATCACATGCCCGCGTCGCGCAGCGATGCCGAACCAACGCACCGCCAGCGGCCGATCCTGAGTAATGCCCTGCCCGTCCAGCAGAATCTGCCCGAGCAACGCCTGCGCATCGAGGACGTCTTCGCGGGCCGCGATCAGAATCGCCTGGGCCGCGCGGGCCGGACTCTCGTCGAGCATCGCGCGCAGGCGTTCACCGTCGAGCGTTTCCTCGCGGCGTAAACGAAAATCCGCCACTTACACCTCGACCCAGCGACGCAACAGGTTGTGATACGTGCCAGTCAGGCGGATCAGCGACGGATGATCGGGCACGTCGCGGGTCAGTTGCTGGATTGCCCCATCCATCTCGAACAACAGGGCGCGCTGGCTGTCTTCGCGCACCAGACTTTGCGTCCAGAAAAACGAGGCGAGTCGAGTTCCGCGCGTAACCGCATTGACCTTGTGCAGACTGGTGCCTGGGTACAGCACCATGTCACCGGCAGGCAGCTTCACCTGCTGGGTGCCGAAGGTATCCTGGATTTCCAGCTCGCCGCCGTCGTAATCCTCGGGCTCGCTGAAGAACAGCGTGGCGGACAAGTCCGTACGCACCCGCTCGATACTGCCTTTGGGCTGACGCACCGCATTGTCGATATGGAAGTCGAAACTGCCACCGGCGGTGTAACAGTTCACTAACGGAGGAAAGACTTTGTGTGGCAGTGCAGCCGACATGAACAGCGGGGTTTTCCACAGCCGCTCCAGCATCGCCGCGCCGATCTCCTTGGCCAGCGGATGCCCCTCAGGCAGCTGCAAATTGTGCTTGGCCTTGGCCGACTGGTAGCCGGCGGTGATCTTGCCATCAGCCCAATCAGCGTGTTCCAGAGCCTCGCGAATGCGCTGCACCTCATCTTTTTCGAACAGGCCGGGAATGTGCAGCAGCATGACAAAGGCACCTGAAATCAAAAGGACGCCAATGGTATTGATTCTTATTGCCCGTGTAAAACACATCTGACGAGTGAGTCAGCAAAAACCGTAAGGGTAAATTGTAAAGAATGTAAATTAAGTGCGAATAGTAATATTTCGCAATTGTTACAAATACCTGTTTACCCTATATTCCGCCGCCTCAAATCCTTGGGGAGGGGAATTCAAATGTCGCGTCAACAACCACAAGTACCGGTCAGTTCACCACGTCTGCTCGCATCCGCCATCGGCATGGCGATTACTGCCGGCTCCGCGGGCCACATGGTTTTCGCGGCGGAAAAAACCGCCGAAAAAGCACCGGACAAAGTGATTTCGCTGGGCGCCACCGCCATCACCGGTGAAGCCCGGGACGAGACGACCTACAACGTTGAGAAGGCCTCCTCGCCCAAGTACACCGCGCCGCTGATCGACACGCCGCGCTCGGTGACCGTTGTTCCACAACAGGTCCTGAAGGACACCGGCTCGCTCAACCTGCAGGACGCGCTGCGCACTGTTCCGGGCATCACTTTCGGTGCCGGTGAAGGTGGCAACCCCCAGGGCGACCGTCCGTTCATCCGCGGCTTCGACGCCCAAGGCGACACTTACCTGGACGGCGTGCGCGATACCGGCTCCCAGAGCCGCGAGATCTTCGCCGTTGAATCGATCGAAGTCAGCAAAGGCCCGAACTCCGCATTCGGCGGCCGTGGTGCAGCCGGCGGCAGCATCAACCTGGTCAGCAAAAAGGCTCACCTGGGCGACTCCCTCGACGGTGGTTTCACCTGGGGCTCCGACCAGACCCAGCGCTACACCTTCGACGGCAACTACCAGTTCACCGACACTGCCGCTGGCCGTCTGAACCTGCTGAGCCACGAGAGCAACGTCGCCGGGCGTGACAGCGTCGATTACGACCGCTGGGGAGTGGCGCCGTCCCTGGCCTTCGGCCTGGGCACTGATACTCGCGTCAACCTCGACTACTACCACCTCGAGAGCAACGACACGCCGGACTCGGGCATTCCATACTCCATCCCGGCTGCAGGTTCCGCTGCACGTACCAAGGCCAACCCGGACAAGCCCAATGACGGTGGTGACAGCAGCAATTTCTACGGTCTGACCGACCGCGACTTTCGCAAGACCCGCACCGACACCGCGACCTTCGCCATCGAGCACGACCTGAGCGACGCACTGACCATCAAGAACACCCTGCGTCACGGCAGCAGCATGCAGGATTACATCCTGACCCAGCCGGACGACAGTAAAGGCAACGTCAACAACGGTAGCGTCTGGCGCCGCGCGAACACCCGCGTGAGCAACACCGAGACCACGACCAACCAGACCGACCTGTTTGGTGATGTCTACATCGCCGGGTTCAAGAACAGCTTCTCCACCGGTGTCGAATACACCCACGAGGAAGCTGAAAAGTCCTCGTACAACGTCAACACGGACACCACTCCGGGAACGGCAGCGGTGACCACCAACTGCTCGCCGGCACTGATCGGCGCGCCAAGCGGCTTCAACTGCACCTCGCTGTCCAACCCGACCCCGAATGATCCGTGGAGCGGTGCCATCTCACGCAACTATGCCGGCACCGACACCAAGGCCAATACCTATGCGCTGTATCTGTTCGACACCCTGACGTTGTCCGAGCAGTGGCTGGTGAACATGGGCCTGCGTTACGACCATTTCGATACCGAATACAAGACCTTCAACGGTTCCAGCGTGACCACGTCCAAGGGCGATGACACCAGTGAATTCGTCACCGGTCAGTTCGGTGTGGTGTACAAACCGGCGGAAAACGGCAGCATCTATGCCTCCTACGCGACGTCTGCCACTCCGCCGGGCAATACCGTTGGCGAAGGTTCGGAGGGCAACCCGCTGGGTGGCACGCCGGATCGAAACGGCAACCTGCTCAAAAGCGACATGGAGCCGGAAACCACCAAGAACTACGAAATCGGTACCAAGTGGGATCTGTTGAACAATCGCCTGTCCCTGACCGCCGATATCTTCCGCACCGAGAAAGACAACGCTCGTGTGCAGACCAACACCACCACCTTCGAAAACGTCGGCAAAACCCGCGTTCAAGGTGTCGAACTGTCGGCCAGCGGCAAGCTCACCGACAAATGGCAAGTCTTCGCCGGCTACGCCTACATGGACAGCGAGCAAGTCGATGGCGGTGACCTGCCGGCCAACAAAGCCAACAACGGCAACGAACTGCCTAACACGCCGAAAAACAGCGCCAGCCTGTGGACGACCTATCAGGTCACGCCAAGGCTGACCATCGGTGGCGGTGCGTTCTATGTCGATGACGTGTTCGGCAACGTAGCCAACACCACCATGGTTGATTCCTATGTTCGTTACGACGCGATGGCTGCCTACAAGCTGAGCAAAAACGTCGACCTGCAACTGAACGTGCAGAACCTGACCGACGAAACCTATTACGACAAGGCGTTCTCGACTCACTTCGCCAACCAGGCGGCCGGTCGTACTGCCTTGCTGAGCACCAACTTCCACTTCTGATTGCCACTCACACTGCAATCCCTGTGGGAGCGAGCTTGCTCGCGATGACGTCGCCACATTCAACATTTATGTTGGCAGACACACCGCTATCGCGAGCAAGCTCGCTCCCACAGAAGAGGGTGAAGGCTGAAATCGGACCTGGCCCCGTTCATCCATATGAACGGGGTCTTTGTGCGTAAAAAAGAATGCGTCTCGACAACCCCACGGCATAATGCGCGCCGTGATGAATCAATTTGAACGAACAAGGCGAGCGACGTGTTGAAGAAAACCCTGTTCCAGTTGCACTGGTTTTTCGGCATCAGCGCCGGGCTGGTCCTGGCCCTGATGGGCATCACCGGGGCGACGGTGTCGTTTCAGGATGAAATCCTGAGCACACTCAACCCTTCTGTGTTGCAGGTCGAGAAACAGGTCGCCGGTGTGCTGCCACCCGCCGAACTGGTAGAGCACATCGAAGCCGCGTCGGGCAAAAAAGTCTCGATGCTCACCGTGGAAACCGACAGCGGCAACGCCGCCAAAGTGTGGTTCACCCCACCACCGGGTGAACGCCGTGGCGAGATGCGCTACTTCGATCCGTACACCGCCGAGCTCCTGGGCGACGCTACCGGCCAGGGCTTCTTCGGCCTGATGCTGCAACTGCACCGCTTCCTCGCCATGGGCGACACAGGTCGGCAAATCACCGGTGCGTGCACGTTGATTCTGGTGTTCTTCTGTCTTTCCGGGCTGTACCTGCGCTGGCCTCGCCAGTGGAAAAGCTGGCGCGCCTGGCTGACCCTGGACTGGAAGAAAAAGGGTCGCAGCTTCAACTGGGACCTGCATTCGGTGGCTGGCACCTGGTGCCTGGTGTTTTACCTCCTGACGGCACTAACCGGGCTGTCCTGGTCCTACGAGTGGTACAACAAGGGCCTGACCCGATTGCTCTCCGACTCACCGCAGAGCGAACGCGTGCGCGGCGGCCGCGGCCCTGCGCCGAGCGGTCCGCCACCGACGGCCGATTTCGCGGCCATGTGGAGCAGCATCTACAGCGCGGCCGGCCCGCAACTCAGTTCTTATAATGTGCGCATGCCGCCAGTGGCCGGCCAACCAGCGACCGTTTTCTTCCTGCTGAAAACCTCGCCTCACGACCGCGCCCTGAACCAGATCACCCTCGATCCGGCCACCGGCGTGGTCAAGCGCGTTGATCGCTACAGCGACAAGAGCCTCAAGGCGCAACTGCTGACCAGCATCTATGCGCTGCATGTCGGCAGTTACTTCGGCATCGTCGGGCGCATCCTCCTGACCCTCACCGCGCTGAGCATGCCGCTGTTCTTCGTCACCGGCTGGATGCTGTACCTGGATCGTCGGCGCAAAAAACGCCAGGTCAAAGATGCACGCCAAGGCCTTGTACAACCAAGCAGCGATGCACCGGCATGGCTGATCGGTTTCGCCAGCCAGAGCGGATTCGCCGAGCAACTGGCCTGGCAGACCGCCGGGCAATTGCAGGCCGCGGGGCTACCGGTGAAGGTGCAGCCGCTGGCGGACGTCAGCGAGCAGGACTTGCATGAATCGAACCATGCCTTGTTCGTGGTCAGCACCTTCGGCGACGGCGAAGCACCGGACAGCGCCAGGGGGTTCGAGCGCAAGATACTGGGCCGGACACCGAGCCTGGGAAGCCTGAATTACGCCGTCCTTGGACTGGGCGACCGGCAGTATCAACACTTCTGCGGTTTCGCCAAACGCCTGCACAGCTGGTTGGGCGAACATGGCGCAAAGACCCTGTTCGCCCCGGTGGAGGTCGACAGCGGTGACCCTTACGCTTTGCGTCACTGGCAACAGCAATTGGGCCTGTTGACCGGCCAGGCCCCCGTGGATACCTGGCAGGCGCCCAGCTACGACAACTGGACCCTGCTGCGTCGTGAACTGCTCAACCCGGACAGCAGTGGTGCGCCGGTGTACTTGTTGGGCCTCAAGCCTCCTTCCACCAGCAGTTGGCTGGCGGGCGACCTGGTGGAAGTGATGCCGCGCAATTGCCCTTGGGCTATCGAGCACTTCCTCGACGGCATGGGGATTCACGGTGGAACCAGGGTGCAACTCAACGGCCTGGAAGAAACCCTCGAACAGGCCCTGGCCAGCCGTCAGTTGCCGGAGAACCGCGTCCACCTGGTCGGCCTGCACGCGCAAGCGCTGGCAGAGGCCCTCGTGCCGTTGGCCATGCGCGAGTATTCCATTGCGTCGATCCCGGCCGATGGCGTGCTGGAATTGATCGTGCGCCAGGAGGTGCATGCCGACGGCAACCTCGGCGTCGGCTCCGGCTGGTTGACCGAACACGCGCCTGTAGGCAGCTCCATCAGCCTGCGCGTGCGGCGCAACAGTGGTTTCCATTTGCCGGCGCAGCCGGTGCCGATGATCCTGCTGGGCAATGGCACGGGGCTGGCCGGGTTGCGCAGCCTGCTCAAGGCGCGGATTGCCGACGGTCAACAACGTCACTGGCTGTTGTTTGGCGAGCGCCATCGCGAGCACGACTACCTGTGCCAAAAGGAGCTGGAGGAGTGGCTGATCAATGGTGATCTGGCGCGCCTGGACCTGGCGTTTTCCCGCGACCAGGCCGAAAAGATTTACGTACAGGACCGCCTGCGTGAATCGGCAGACGAGCTCAAGAAGTGGCTGGCGGACGGTGCGGTGATCTACATCTGCGGCAGCCTTCAAGGCATGGCTTCGGGCGTGGACCAGGTGCTCGACGAGGTGCTGGGCGCCGCCGAAGTGGAGCGCCTGATCGAACAGGGCCGCTACCGCCGCGACGTGTACTGATTAACTGATTAACTGATTTCCCTGTAGGAGCGAGCTTGCTCGCGATGGTCGTCAACGATGACGCGTTCATACAGGATGAGCGCGTTATCCTCAGGTTCATCGTCGGAACGCCGCCCGGAGCAAGCTCGCTCCTACAGGGCCCCAGAATCATTCAAACCGGTTGTAACTTCTGTTCGAATACAGACACCCCGTCCAGATCCCGCAACACCACGCTCAACTCCCCCGTTTGCCCATCGATATTCACCTCGCCAAAAAACTGAAACCCGGCAAACGGCGAGACGTTCTGCGCGGGCGACGCCTTCTCGAACACCGCTTCAGGACCAAAGGTTTTATCCAGCGGGTTCGGCCCGAAGCTACCCGCATTCAAAGGCCCGGCAACGAACTCCCAGAACGGTTCGAAATCCTGGAACGCCGCCCGATCCGGGTGGTAATGATGGGCCGCGCAGTAGTGCACATCCGCGGTCAGGAACAGGAAGTTGCGCACCTGCTGCCTGCGCAGAAAACCCAGCAGTTCGGCGATTTCCAGTTCGCGGCCCTGGGCCGGACCGGGGTCACCGTTGGCCACCGCTTCCCATCGGGTGACACCGGGGCTGACCTCGCCGTCGGGCACGCCGAGGCCGATGGGCATGTCGGCGGCGATCACTTTCCATTGCGCGTTCGAGGCCTGCAGTTCGCGCTTGAGCCAGTCCAGTTGCTCACGACCGAGAAACGGTTTTTCAGTGCCCAGATTGTCATCGTTGGCCCCGCGATAGCTGCGCATGTCCAGCACGAACACGTCGAGCAGCGGACCGTAACCGAGCTTGCGATAGATCCGCCCGCCGCCATCGGCGCTCTGCAAACGCATCGGCGCGTATTCGAGCCAGGCCTGGCGTGCACGATCCACCAGGCTGTGGATATCCTTGCTTTGGTAACGCGCATCCAACTGCTTGCCCGGCGACCAGTTGTTCACCACTTCGTGGTCGTCCCACTGCCAGATCTGCGGGACCTCGGCATTGAAGCGACGGAGGTTTTCGTCCATCAGGTTGTAACGGTAATTGCCGCGATACTCATCGAGGGTCTCGGCGACTTTGCTCTTGGCCTCGGTGGTGATGTTGCGCCACACCCGGCCGCCCTCTGTGGTGAGCTGCGCCGGTATCGGGCTGTCTGCGTAAATAGTGTCGCCGCTGTGGATAAAAAAGTCCGGCAGGCGCCGGCGCATCGCCTCGTAGATGCGCATGCCGCCAATGTCCGGGTTGATGCCGAAACCCTGGCCGACGGTGTCGCCACTCCAGACAAAACGAAGGTCGCGCCGGGTCTGTGGCACGCTGCGCAAGTGACCGAACCAGGGCTCGCTGGCCACGCCACTCTGGGCGTCTTCAAACTGCACACGGTAGAAAATCGCCTGGCCGGCAGGCAGCCCGGTGAGTTCGACCCTGGCAGTGAAGTCGGTGCGCGCATCGGCCAGGGGCGAGACGAAGCGCCTGGGGTTGGGAAACAGGCTGCGGGTGTCCCACTCCACCACCATGCGTGCAGGGCGGTCGCAGCGACTCCAGATGATCGCCCTGTCGCCCGACAGGTCGCCGGATTGCACGCCGTCGGTGAGTTGCGGCCGATCCTTGACCGAAGCGATCACCACCGGCGCCAGCCCCGGCAACAACAGCCCGGCGCCGACCGCTTGCATGACACGGCGGCGCCCGAGGTTGAAATCGCTCATGGTGTTCTCCCTGAAAAAGGAAAAACTAAAGCATGGCTGGATGAAATCGAGGTGACAGAGAAAAGATCGCAGCCTGCGGCAGCTCCTACAGGTGTTCACAATCTGCCAGTGTAGGAGCTGCCGAAGGCTGCGATCTTTTGACCTACGCCTTGGCCGGTTCCAGTGCCAACTCCATCGCCTCCGGCTGTTTCACCAGCGCATACACCACCGCCGTCAACAGACTCCCCGCCACAATCGCCAACAAATAAAGCAGCGCATGGTTGATCGCATTCGGGATCGCCAGCACGAACAACCCACCGTGGGGCGCCATCAGTTTGCAGCCGAAATACATCGACAGCGCACCGGTCAACGCACCGCCGGCGATGCTCGCCGGAATCACCCGCAGCGGGTCTTTCGCCGCAAACGGAATCGCCCCTTCGGAGATGAAGCACAGCCCCAGCACCAGTGCTGCCTTGCCGGCTTCGCGCTCAGTCTGCGCAAACTTGCGCCGCGCAATGAACGTGGCGATGCCCAGGCCGATCGGCGGCACCATGCCCGCGGCCATGGTCGCCGCCATCGGCGCGTAGCTCTGCGACGCCAGCAAGCCCACCGAGAACGCATAGGCCGCCTTGTTGATCGGCCCGCCGAGGTCGACGCACATCATGCCGCCCAGCAATACACCCAGCAGAATCGCGTTGGTGGTGCCCATGCTGTCGAGGAAATGGGTGAGCCCGGCGAGCATGCCGGCGACCGGCTTGCCGACCACATAGATCATCACCAGGCCGGTGAACAGACTCGCCAGCAACGGAATGATCAGGATCGGCTTCAGCGCCTCAAGACTTTGCGGCAATCGCGCATAACGGTTGATCGCCTTGGCCGCATAACCGGCCAGAAAACCGGCAATGATCCCGCCGATGAAGCCTGCGCCCAGGGTGCTCGCCAGCAGACCACCGATCATCCCCGGCGCGAGGCCCGGACGGTCAGCGATGGAATAGGCGATATAGCCTGCCAGCAGCGGCACCATCAGCTTGAACGCGGTGTCGCCACCGATCTGCATCAACGCCGCCGCCAGCGTGCCCTGCTCCTTGAATGCGGTGATGCCAAATACGAACGACAGGGCGATCATCAAGCCGCCGGCCACCACCATCGGCAACATGAATGACACACCGGTCAGCAGGTGTTTATAAGCGCCGGTTTTCTCTGATTTGGCTGGGCCCTTGGCGCTGCTCGAAGCGCTTTCCTGCTGGCCTTCGGCCAAGGCCTTTTTCAAGGTCGCCTCGGCTTGCTTGAGAGCGATCCCGGTGCCACAGCGATAGATTTTCTTGCCGGCAAAGCGCTCGGTGGCGACTTCGATATCAGCCGCCAGCAGCACCACATCGGCCTCGGCGATCGCTTGCGCGCTCAATGGATTGCGCGCGCCGACCGAGCCCTGGGTTTCCACTTGCAGGTCATAGCCCAAGCGCTTGGCCGCTTGCTGCAAGGCTTCGGCGGCCATGAACGTGTGAGCGACACCCGTCGGGCACGCGGTGACGGCCACCAGTCGCGGCGTGTTTTGAGCCACCGTCACAGGTTCGACGACGGCTTCGTCAGCGGTGTAAACCTGAGCATCCTGCGCACCGCGCCGCAACACGGCTTCCACGTCTTGCAGGGCCTGGGCCGGGGTACTCTGGAACAGCCGCTTGCCGACAAACCGCGACATGTCCACCGGCGCGCTGGTCACCAGCAATACCCACTCGGCCGCGTCGAGGGTGGCCGCCGACAGTTGTTTTTCAGGATGCGCGGCATCGGTGATTTCGACACTGGTGCTCCAGCCCTGACGCTGAGCCGCGGCATCGAGCAACCGGGCACACAGCACACTGGTGACCATGCCGTTCGGGCAGGCCGTAATGATGGCTAACTTCATGACAAACCCTCTTATTGTTCTGTCAGGGGACGCACGCGCACACCCTGTTCGAGCTGCGCCAGTTGCGCTGCATCGCCAATGCCGAAACCGATCTGGGTCACTGCCATCGCGGCAATCGCCGTGGCGGTGCGCAAGGTCTGCTCCGGCGTATCGGCACTTAGCAAACCGTGGAGCATCCCCGCCAGCAATGAATCGCCCGCGCCCACCGTACTGGCGACGCTGACCTTGGGCGGAGTGGCATGCAGTGCCGAGCCGACGCTGAACCAGTTCACGCCCTCGGCACCATGGGAAATCACCACATGCTCGATGCCCTGGGCGTGCAAACGCTCCGCCGCTATGGCCTGGGCACTGACCGACACCACCTCGCAGTCCAGCACCTCGGCCAGCTCTTCAGTGTTGGGCTTGACGAGCCAGGGTCCCGCTTTCAGCGCGGCACGCAACGCATCGCCGCTGGTGTCGAGGGCGACGCGCAGACCCAGGCTTTTCAATCGCTGGATCAACGCCTGCAACCACTGCGCGCTAACGCCCAGGGGCAAACTTCCGGCGACAACCACCGCATCGTGCCCCGGGGCAATCTGCTCCAGTCGCTCCATCAACGCCTGTTGTGCCGCCTCGCTGACCTGCGGCCCCGGCCCGTTGATGTCGGTGATGCGCCCGTCGCTTTCGGCCAGTTTGATGTTGCTGCGGGTCTCGCCTGGAACGCGGATGAAGGCGTCGACAAAACCGCGCCTGGCGAACAGCGTTTCGAACGCTTGCAGGTTGTCTTCGCCGAGAAAGCCACTGACGGTCAACTGATGCCCGAGGTCGGCCAGCACTTGCGCAACGTTCACGCCTTTGCCAGCGGCGTGGGTGTGCATCACTTCACTGCGGTTGACCTGGCCGGCTTCAAGACGCGGCAACTGGACGGTCAGGTCCAGCGCCGGGTTGAGGGTCAGGGTGAGAATCCGGGCCATTACAGGGCCTCCACTAATGCGCGCACTTCATTGGCGCTGCCCACGGCCAGGGCCTGTCGGGCAAGGGTTTGAGTCTGAGTGAAGCCCAGTTCGCGAATCCGCGCCTTGACTTCGGCAATGCTGCGAGCGCCGACGCTGAGTTCGTCCACACCAAGGCCGACCAGCACCGGCACCGCCAGCGGGTCAGCCGCCAGCTCGCCGCACACACCGACCCATTTGCCGTGAGCATGGGCCGCGCGCACGGTGATGTCGATCAGTTGCAGCACCGCCGGGTGCAAGCCATCGGCCTGGGCGGAAAGCGTCGGATGGCCACGGTCGATGGCCAGGGTGTACTGCGTCAGGTCGTTGGTACCGACGCTGAAAAAGTCGACCTCTTTGGCCAGCACCGGCGCCAGCAACGCCGCCGACGGCACTTCGATCATGATCCCCAGTTGCAGGTCGGCGACCGGGATTTCCTGACGCAGGCGTTCGGTCATGTCGCGGGCCTGGCGCCACTCGTCCACGCTGCCCACCATCGGGAACATGATCCGCAGCGGCCGGTTGTCGGCCGCCCGCAGCAAGGCGCGCAATTGCGCTTCCATGATCTGTGGGCGCTGCAAGGTCAGGCGAATACCGCGCACGCCGAGGAAGGGGTTTTCTTCCTTCGCAATCGGCCAGTACGGCAGCGGTTTGTCACCACCGACGTCGAGGGTGCGCACCACCAGCGGTCGCCCGGCCAGGCCGTCGAGGACACGGCGGTACTCGGCTTCCTGGGTCGCTTCGTCGGGCGCTTGCGGATGGGCCATGAAAATCAGCTCCGTGCGCAACAGGCCAATGCCTTCGGCGCCCTGCTCCACCGCGCCGGTCACACCAGCGCTTTCACCAATGTTGGCGAACACTTCTACGGCGTGGCCATCGCTGGTCAGCGCGGGTTCATGACGCCGTTCAGCGGCAGCCTTCAAGCGTTGCTCGCGGGAATCGCGTTCGGTCGTGGCGCGCTGCAAGGTCGCTGCGTCAGCGTTCACATGCAGACGCCCACGCTGGCCATCGAGCAGCAATGGCGTACCCGCTGCCAGCAGCAACACGCCGGGGCCGGCGCCGACCAGTGCCGGAATGCCCAGGGCCCGGGCAACAATCGCACTGTGAGCCGTTGCACCACCACGAGCGGTGAGAATCCCGGCCACGCGAGCCGGATCCAGACGCGCGACGTCGGACGGGCCAACCTCGTCCATCACCAGAATGTACGGCTGATCCGGTTCGCTCGGGGTTTCGATGCCACTGAGCTGCATCAGCACCCGACGCCCGATGTCACGCAAGTCGGCTGCGCGCTCGGCGAGCAAGGCATCCTGCAAGGCCTCCTGCTGCCGGGCCGCCGCTTCAATCACCGCCATCCACGCTGCCTCGGCGCTTTCGCCCTGCTTGAGGCGCGCATCGACCTCATCGGTCAGTTCCGGGTCGTCGAGCATCTCTTGGTGGGTGATGAAGATTTCGCGAATGGCCTTGCTTTTACTGCGCTCGATCAAGCCCTGAATGTCACGGCGTACCTGCGCCAGGGCTTGCTGGAGACGCTCACGCTCGATGCCGGCGGACTCGCCGCGCAACGGGTACTCGATGGTTTGCAACACTTGAATATGCGCCGGGCCAATGGCAATCCCCGGGGCGGCGGCAATCGCCTGGACCACGCTGCCTGACACCGGGGCGAGGATCACTTCGGCCATCTCGGCAACGACTTCGCGTGCCTGGCTTACTGGCGGCAGCGGTTCGACCTCCTCTCCGAGCCCCTCTTCGATGGCCGCCAACAGGGCGGGCAACGCGTCTGCCGCAATGCCCGGTTCGGCAATGATTTCCAGAACCTGCCCCCGACGGGCGCCGAGGCTGAGCAACTTGCTCAAGCTCTTTACCGACACCGCGCTGTCGTGACCATCGACAATGCGCACACGGATGTCACCTTCAAAACTCTTTGCCAGTTGCGCGAGGATTTTCGCCGGCCGCGCATGCAAACCGTGGGCGTTGGCCAAGGCAATTCGCGCGCTGGGCCAGTCGGCGGGCACTTCACCACCGAGCACTTCGAGGACTTTGCGGCTGCTGGTGGCGCGCCCCAATTCATGGCCACGCCCTTCGATCAACAACGCGCACAGGCGTTCGAGCAGCGCTTGATGGGCCTCACCGAGGCTGGCCAGGCAGAACAGTCCATTGAGCGGCTGGCCGAGATAGCGCAGCGGTTTGTCCGGGGTAACGAAGGCCAGGCCCGGGCGCTTCACCGTCTGCTCGCTGTGCAGCCACCACAGGCCATCGCCCAGGGGCAGCGCTTCAACCTGCTGCAGCACGGCGGAGAAACCGTTGCTCACGCAGTCGGCCTGCCGCAACAGACGTGCGCCGCGCCAGACCAGCTCTTCGAAATCTTCGGCCGCCACACCCAGGCCGATCATCTGTGCATCCAGCGCCAGTTCTTGCGGCGCGCCTTGCAACAACTTCAGCAAGGCGTCGGCGGAGCCGGCGCGACGCAGGGCCTGGCCCAGGTCAGTTTCGCCGAGGGCGCGGGTGAGCAATTGCAACAGGCGCAAATGTTCATCGGATTTGGCGGCGATACCGATCGCCAGGTAAACGATATGACCGTCGCCCCAGTCCACGCCGTCAGGGAACTGCATCAGGCGCACACCGGTGGTGAACACCAGCTCGCGGGTTTCAGGCGTACCGTGGGGGATGGCAATACCTTGACCGAGAAAGGTCGAGCCCTGGGCTTCCCGCGCCTGCAGACCGGCGAGATAGCCCTCGGCAACCAGGCCGTCGGCGACCAGATGTCGGGCCAGCAATTGCAGCGCTGCGGACTTGTCCACGGCCGACTGGCCCATGGAAATCTGCTCTACAGTGAGCTCGAGCATGCTTTCTCCTTTTTGGCGCCTTGGGGCACCAGGTATTGTTTTGAATGAGTCAGCTCAGGCGCTTGGTCATCGCTTTGGGCGGTTTCATGGCAGAACCGGTCAAAGACGCCTATAACGTAGAAAATACGCTTGCTGAAACGTTTAATCTAGATTGGATGGCACGTTACTCGATATTGGCCCATCCTTGAAGCCCAACTTGTCGGATGCGTTGCGACAGTGGTCGCCTGCCTTAATCGGTTAGGATTGACGAAAATGTCGAGGCAATCTCGAAAAAACAAGGAAACAGCGGGTTGAAACTCAGTGATATCGCCCAGTTGGCCGGTGTGTCCGTCACCACCGCCAGCTATGTCATCAATGGCAAGGCCGAACAACAGCGCATCAGCAGCGCCACCGTCGAACGCGTGCGCGCGGTCGTGGAACTGCATGGCTTCACGCCTAACCCACAGGCCGCCGGCTTGCGCAGCCGACACACGCGCACATTGGGCTTCATTCTGCCGGATCTGGAAAACCCCAGTTACGCGCGAATCGCCAAATTGCTGGAGCAAGGTGCGCGAACCAGGGGCTATCAGTTGCTGATCGCCAGTTCCGACGATGCACCGGACAGTGAACGGCAATTGCTGCAACTGTTCCGCGCCCGGCGCTGCGACGCACTGATCGTTGCCAGTTGCCTGCCGACCGGCGACGACAGCTATCGCCAGTTGCAGGCCAAGGGCATTCCGATCATCGCCATCGACCGGGTCATGGAGCCCGAGCATTTCTGTTCGGTGATCAGCGACGATCGCGAGGCCAGCCTGCAACTGACCCGCAGCCTGCTGGAGCCGCTGCCCAGGCAGATCGCGCTGATCGGCGCCCGCCCGGAACTGAGTATCAGCCGGGAACGTGCCGCTGGTTTCAAAGAGGCCCTCGTCGGGTTCAACGGCGAAGTGCTGATCGAAGAAGGCGAATCCTTCAGCCGCGAGTGCGGCAAACAATTGATGGACGAGTTGCTGCAGCGCCTGGGCCATTTGCCCGATGCCCTGGTGACCACCTCCTACGTGCTGCTTCAGGGGGTGTTCGATGCGCTGCACGACTTCCCGCTGAGAAACCGCCCGCTGCGCCTCGGCACATTCGGCGATACCCAGTTGCTGGACTTCCTGCCACTGCCGGTCAACGCCATGGCCCAGCAACATCAGCTGATCGCCGACAAGGTCCTCGCGCTGGCCCTGGCAGCCATCGAGCAATCGGATTACCAGCCCGGCGTGCAAGCCATCCCGCGCACGTTCAAGCAGCGCATTCTTCAGGACTGAACCGTGGAGCTGATCGACACCCACACCCATCTGGATTTTCCGGACTTCGACGCCGACCGTCAGGCGCTGCTGGCCGAAAGCCGTGCTCTCGGGGTGCGGCGGATCGTGGTGCTGGGAGTTTACCAGGCCAATTGGCAGCGGGTCTGGGAGCTGGTGCAAAGTGATCCCGACCTGTACGCCGCGTTCGGATTGCACCCAGTGTATCTGGACGACCATCGACCGCAACACCTGAGCGAACTCGGCGACAGGCTGACTCGATTGGCCGGCCATCGGCAACTGTGTGCAGTGGGCGAGATCGGCCTGGACTACTTCATCGAAACCCTGGACCGCGATCGCCAGCAGACGTTGTTCGAGGCGCAATTACAGCTGGCGGTGGATTTCAATCTTCCGGCATTGATCCATGTGCGGCGCAGCCATGCGGCGGTGATTGCCACGCTCAAACGGTTTCGCCCGAAACGGGCCGGCATCATCCACGCCTTCGCCGGCAGTCTGGAAGAGGCCCGCGAATACATCAAGCTCGGTTTCAAGCTCGGCCTTGGTGGCGCCCCGACCTGGCCGCAGGCGCGGCGCATGCACCGCGTGCTGGCCGAGTTACCGCTGGATTCGGTGGTGCTGGAAACCGACTCGCCAGACATGCCGCCTGCCATGTTCCCCGGCCAGCGCAACAGCCCGGCACACTTGCCGGCGATCTGCGCGGCACTCGCGCAATGGATGGCGATCAGCCCGCAACAACTGGCGGCCGCCAGCACCGCCAACAGTTGCGAAGTGTTCGGCTGGTAATCAGTCGGCGTGAGCCTTGGCGGCTTCCAGGACCAGCGTAAGATGCTGGCGCTGGCGAAAATAACGGACCACCGCGAAATACACGAATATGGCGATCAGCGAAGTATTCAGCTGTTCGATGACGCTGAGCATCCCCAACCACTCCATCACCAACGCCACCAGCAAGGCGGTGCAGACCATCATCCGCAGGCTGGCGCGCAACAACGAAAAGGAGTCGAGCGACTTGAAGCGCCTGAGCTGTTCCGGACAACATAACTGAACGCGTTTCTGACAGTGAGTACAGGTAAACGCTTCATTGATCGCGATGGCATTGAGTTGCCAGGGTTGAAGCCGCAATGTGCGCTGACAATGCGCACAGCGTCCCTGGATCCCTATTGTTGCAGCAGACATAACCGAACTCCTCCATGAAGTAAGCCGCGTAACTCTTCCTTGATTGACATCCAAAATCCAGCGCACGGAGGGAATCAGGAGAACTCCCACTCGTAAAGGGAAAAAGTATTACGAAACACTCTTACAATACACCAAACCTTGTAGGATCGCCGCACCGCCGCTCCTACAGAGTGCCCTGGAGTTTTTCAGACCCTGAATGCACTGATCAACTGTTTCAGCTCCACGACCTGGGCCGACAACGCCCGGCTGGCATCTTCGGTCTGATGAGCACCTTCAGCGGTACGCTCGCCGGCGCGGTTGATCTCGACGATGTTCTGGTCGATGTCGTGGGCTACGGCGGTTTGCTGCTCCACGGCGGCGGCAATCTGCTGGTTCTGGTCGACGATCATGCCGACCGCGCCCAGGATGTTTTCCAGCGCCCGCTGGACCTTCTCCGACTGCCCCACCGTGCCGTTGGCCATTTCATGGCTGGTGCCCATGGCCTTGACCGCCGCGCCGACACCGCCATGGAGCCTGGCGATCATCTGCTCGATTTCTTCGGTCGATTGCTGGGTTCGTTTGGCCAGGGTCCGGACTTCATCGGCTACCACGGCGAAACCACGGCCCTGCTCACCGGCCCGTGCGGCCTCGATGGCGGCGTTGAGCGCCAGCAGATTGGTCTGCTCGGCGATGCTCTTGATCACTTCGAGCACGCGGCTGATGGACTGGCTGTCGTTGGCCAGTTGATTGATCACCAGCACCGATTGATCGATCTCGCTGGCCAGCGCGGCAATGCTGCCTTGCTGCGACTCCACCAGACCACGACCACTGATGGTCTCATCGTTGACACTGTGGGCACTGCTCACCGCCGCCGCGGCACTGCGCGCCACCTCCTGGGAAGTGGCCGACATCTGGTTCATGGCCGTGGCCACTTGTTCAATCTGCGTGCGCTGCCCGGCAACGGCCTGGTTGCTTTGCGCGGAAACATTTTCCACTTGCCCGGCCTGACGCTCTACTTCGCTGACGGTCTGCCCCACCCGCTCGATCAGGTCATGGATTTTCTTCACGGTGCCGTTGAACACCTCGCCCAGCTCCCCCAGCTCATCGCGGCTATGGGCGCTGAAGGTCACGGTCATGTCGCCGGCCGCCACCTTGTCCATCACCACCCCCAGGCGCTTGAGCGTGGTGCGGGTCGAGACATAGAAGGCGCCGTAGAGATAAAAGATCAATACAAATACGACCGACAGCGCCACGGCCTGCAAGACCATGTGCGTGCGGTTCTGGTCCAGACGTTGCTGCAACTGCGGGCCTAGATACTTCAGGGTCGACTCGTTGAGTTGGTAGGTCTGGTCCATCAGGGCGCTGACCTGATCGTAAAAGCCCTGCCACGGCGCGTCGAGGGTGTCGGCCATGATCACTTGCTCTTCGAACAGCTCGCTGGCTTTCTTCAAGGATGCCCGGCTGCTGTCGGCCTGAGCGGCCAAGGTATCGCGTGCGGCTTTGCTGGAACCCAGGGCATCCTGCAGTTTCAGGCCATACTCGGCCTGGAGCTTTTCAATCTGCGCCAGCAATTCATCGAAACGGGTACTCGAAGCCGAGTTGATGAAACCCTGCCCCAAAGAATAGGAGCCCATTGCCCGACCTTCGCCCAGGAGCTGGGTGACCCGTGGTGTCACAAGGGTAATGAGCTCGCTCAACTGACGCATGTCGCTCTGGTTGTCGCGACTCAGGCCCGACTGGCTGGTGATGAGCTGGCTGAAAATCTGCGCGCTGCCGACCAGCTTGCCGATCAAGGCACTTTTGCTTTGCAGGGAGTTTTCCGTTTGCTGGGCCTTGAACGCGACGATCATTTCATCGCGTTTGCCGTCAAACACCGCGACCTGCTCCGGGTCGCTGGTCATCGCCGTCAGCCCTTGCAGGCGAGTCAGGATATTCTGCTCAAGGGCGCTGATTTTCGATTCGACATTGCCGGCCTTGCCGGACTGGCCGAGGCTGACATTGATCTGCACCAGGTTATTCAGGGTTTCCAGATCGCGCCGCAGCGTCAGGCTGCTGCCCAACAGGTCGAGACTTTGCAGTTCGATGCGCGTGCCCTGGAACTCGCGGTAGGAGTCACGTACCAGATAGAAGTTGGTCACCAGCATCGGCACCAGGAACAGTACGCTGATCAGGCTGAACTTCATGCCGAAGCTCAGGCGGTTCATCAGTGCGACAGCGGGATAGAGCAAGCTCTTCACTGGATGTCTCCCTTCAATTTCTTATTTTTTTTATTGGCGGGCGCAGACAGAGGGCAGATAGCCACTATTCGGCGCTATCTCTGTATAACTTAAATCGGCAGGAGGTTTTGTAACTTAAGGTTAACGACAGGGCAAAGCACTGCGGACAAGTGATCGCCCTGTGGCGAGGTGCAGGACTAATGCAGGACCGTCCACAACGCAAACCCGGCATACCAGAGTGCTGCGGCACGCAGCAGCAGTTCCCAGATGCGGTCCAGGTTGTTGATACCTTCTGCGCCGGCCACCGGTGCTGGAATTTCACCGGCCACCAGCCCGACTTTAACAATCAGTTGCGCGGCGCTGATGTTCCAGTTCAGCAGCTCATGCAGCATGACCCGGCTGACCGCGACAAAATTGCCGACCAATGCCAGGCTCGCCGCCAGCAGACGCACCGGCACCCAGTCGAAGGCGTGACGCAGTTGCCCGGCGCGCTCGACCACCGCCGGGTTTTTCCCGTGCTCTTCGGCCAGCGCCAGCAACCGATAGCTCAGCGCCGCGACCGGTCCCAGCAGGAAGTACCAAAAAATCACCGCGAAAAAACTATGGTAGGCCTCCCACAGCAAATGCCCTTCGACCTGTTCCAGCAGTTGCTCGCCATTGTCGGCGCAAATATCCAGATCGCGCTTGGCGACATGGTCCGCCGCTTGCAGGTCCTCCCGACGCCAGGCATCGCGGAACGGCCCGAGATCGCCCAGCAGATCACCGCGCCCCAGGCTGTAGATCACCACCAGCAAATGAATCGGCAACGCCAGCAACCCGTAGGCCACCGGCTCGATGACGACCAGCAGCAAACCCAGCAACGCCACCGGCAACAAGACCAGTACCACCAACACCATCCAGGGTCGGCCAGAAAGTCGCGGGCTGGCCTCAAGCTTGTTCAGCTCCTGTGTCCAGCCACTGTCACGCTGAACCCGATGACGCAAGGCCGAGAACTTCTCGATCCACACCGCCAACAGCAACACCAGAAAACTCATCGTCCTTCCTCTTGTGCCAGGGCGGCACGATAGCGTGCCCAGTCGAACGCCGGCCCTGGATCGGTTTTGCGCCCCGGTGCAATGTCGCTGTGCCCGCAGATGCGCTCTGTGGTGATTGCCGTGAACGCTTGCTGCAACTGGCGGGTCAGGGCTGTCAACGCGCTGTATTGCGCGTCAGTGAACGGTAGATCATCCGTGCCTTCCAGTTCGATGCCCACGGAAAAATCGTTACAGGTTTCCCGCCCCTCGAAGCTCGAAACACCCGCATGCCACGCACGCTCGAGGCATGAAACGAACTGGGTGACGGTACCGTCACGCTCGATCAGAAAGTGCGCGGACACCCGCAAATCCGCGATCCCTTCAAAATAGGGATGTTCGGTGACATCCAGACGATTCTGGAAAAACTCCTGCACCTTGCCGGTGGCGAACTGCGCCGGAGGCAGGCTGATGTTGTGGATCACCAGCAGGGAAATTTCGCCTGTGGGGCGCGCATTGAAGTTGGGTGAGGGGCAGACACGCACACCTTGAAACCAACCGCTCGCGGGGTCCAACTGCATACCGACTCCTTCGACGTCGACTGTGTTGGCACAGTATGCCGTGATAATCCCCCCGGGCGCGATCACTTGCCGCGATTGAGGCGCTGGAGGTTGCCGGTCTCAAACTGGCGTTTGTTTGCAATCGATGGCCAACGCCGACAACGACAGGATTCGACCAAATGCAGGCGCAAGCACCCATGTAACGCGCTGATGCCTTGGGTTGGTCGCTGCCATGGCCCTATAATCGAGCCACTTTGTTTGTGGAGTCCATTATGCCGAATCTACGTCTCGCCGATCTGACCGCCGAAATCGAAGCCAACGTGCGCCGTGCGTTGCGTGAAGACATCGGCAGCGGCGACATCACCGCGCAGTTGATCCCGGCCGAACGCCTGGCCAAAGCCACCATCATTACCCGCGACGCGGCCGTCATCAGCGGCACCGCCTGGGTGGATACCGTGTTTCGGCAACTGGATCCACGGGTGGCGGTGCATTGGCAGGTTGCCGACGGTGAGCGGGTGACGCCCAATCAGGTGCTGTTCCACCTCGAAGGCCCGGCGCGCTCGCTGCTGACCGGCGAACGCAGCGCCCTGAACTTCCTGCAACTGCTCTCCGGCGTGGCGACCCGTGCGCAGTACCTGGCGGACTTCGTGGCCGAGACTCAGGTCAAGCTGCTCGACACCCGCAAAACGCTGCCGGGGCTGCGCCTGGCGCAAAAATACGCCGTGACCTGCGGCGGTTGCCATAACCACCGCATCGGCCTCTACGACGCCTTCCTGATCAAGGAAAACCACATCGCCGCCAGCGGCGGCATCGCGCAGGCCATCGCCGCCGCGCACAAGATCGCCCCGGGAAAACCGGTCGAGATTGAAGTGGAAAGCCTGGGTGAACTGAAAGAAGCACTGGCGGCCGGTGCCGACATCATCATGCTCGACGAACTGAGCCTGGACGACATGCGCGAAGCCGTGCGCCTGAATGCCGGCAAGGCCAAACTGGAGGCCAGCGGCGGGATCAACGAAAGTACGTTGCTGCCGATTGCACAGACCGGGGTGGATTACATTTCGATCGGTGCGATGACCAAGGATGTGAAGGCGGTCGATCTGTCGATGCGCTTGAGTCTCTGATCCCACATGTGAATTGCCAAAACTGTAGGAGCGAGCTTGCTCGCGATGGTCGTTAACGATAGCGCGTGTTTACTGGTTAAACGTGGCGCTCTCAGGTGCATCGCGAGCAAGCTCGCTCCTACATGATTGTCAGACCACCAGATTGTTCATCTCGCAGTACTCTTCCCATTCGACGCCCAACACCTCGGCCGCCTCCTTGTGCAGCGCCATACGCGCCGCCTCGAACTCTTCCGGAGTCGTCGTGTACTTGAGGCTCAATTCCCACGGCTGCAAGCCCTGGGCTTCCGCCTCGTCCTCGAAAGCCCATTGAATCTGGTCTTTCTGATCATCCGGACTCAGGTCCTTGATCTCTTCCATCAGATCCGGCACATCCAGCATGTACTTTTTCAGAGCTTTTTCGTGCCTGGCTTCTTGGGTCAATTCTTTTATTGTCATGGTGTTCTCGTTGATCTGGGGAATGGAAGATGGATCTGGATCATCAAGGATCTCTCTGACGCAAAAAAACCGTATGAAGCTCGGTTTGTCTGGCCTTCAGAACCATTCGGGATCATCTGAAAACAAGTCTTGCTGGTGCCCGAGACAGGAATCGAACCTGCGACCTTCGCGTTACGAGTGCGCTGCTCTACCGGCTGAGCTACACGGGCGGTGGGCTAAACCTAGCACTGACTTCAGGGGCAGGCAACTTCCAGAACGTCTCAATTTTCTGCAGACAAAAAAATACCCCGCAGCTTTCACTGCGGGGCACTTTCTACAACGTTGAAGCGGTCAGGCGTGAGGCGCGATTAAACGCCCGAAGCCTTGGCTGCTGCCACGTCTTTGATGGACAGCTTGATACGGCCGCGGTTGTCCACGTCCAGTACCAGTACTTCCACTTCCTGGCCTTCCTTCAGGATGTCGGTCACTTTCTCGACGCGAGCATCGCTCAGCATGGAGATGTGAACCAGACCGTCCTTGCCTGGCAGGATGTTGACGAATGCGCCGAAGTCGACGATGCGCTCAACCTTGCCGACGTAGATCTTGCCGATTTCGGCTTCAGCGGTGATGCCCAGAACGCGCTGACGAGCAGCTTCTGCCGCTTCCTTGGTTTCGCCGAAGATCTTGATCGAACCGTCGTCTTCGATGTCGATCGAAGCCTTGGTCTCTTCACAGATCGCACGAATGGTCGCGCCGCCTTTACCGATGACATCACGGATTTTGTCGGTGTCGATTTTCATCGCGATCATGGTCGGAGCGTTGGCCGACAGTTCGGTACGCGACTGGCCGATGATCTGGTTCATCTGGCCGAGGATGTTCAGGCGCGCTTCCAGGGCTTGGCCCAGAGCGATTTCCATGATCTCTTCGGTGATGCCCTTGATCTTGATGTCCATCTGCAGCGCGGTGACGCCTTTGGCGGTACCGGCTACCTTGAAGTCCATGTCGCCCAGGTGGTCTTCGTCACCCAGGATGTCGGTCAGGACGGCGAATTTCTCGCCTTCCTTGACCAGACCCATGGCGATACCGGCAACCGGCGCCTTCATCGGCACACCAGCGTCCATCAGGGCCAGGGAAGCGCCACAAACGGAAGCCATCGAGCTCGAACCGTTGGATTCGGTGATTTCCGAAACCACACGGATGGTGTACGGGAACACATCAGCGGCAGGCAGCATGGCCGAAACCGAACGACGGGCCAGACGGCCGTGACCGATTTCGCGACGACCAGCGCCACCCATGCGACCACACTCGCCTACCGAGAACGGAGGGAAGTTGTAGTGCAGCATGAACGGGTCTTTCTTCTCGCCTTCCAGGGTGTCCAGCAGCTGTGCATCACGGGCAGTGCCCAGAGTTGCGACTACCAGAGCCTGGGTTTCGCCACGGGTGAACAGTGCCGAACCGTGGGTTTTTGGTAGAACACCGACTTCGATGTTCAGCGGACGTACGGTCTTGGTGTCGCGGCCGTCGATACGTGGCTTGCCGTTAACGATGTTTTCGCGAACGGTGCGGTATTCGATTTCGCCGAAAGCGGCTTTGACTTCGCTGGCAGAAGGCTGGCCTTCTTCACCGGACAGCTTGGCAACGACCTGATCCTTCAACTCACCCAGGCGAGCGTAACGGTCGGCCTTGACGGTGATGGTGTAGGCCTGGGAGATCGCTTCGCCGAACTCGGCACGGATAGCGCCCAGCAGTTCGGTGGCTTCTGGCGCAGGAGCCCAGGTCCAGGTTGGCTTGGCAGCTTCGGCAGCCAGTTCTTTAACAGCGTTGATCACAACCTGGAACTCGTCGTGAGCAAACAGTACCGCGCCCAGCATCTGGTCTTCGGTCAGCTCTTTGGCTTCCGATTCAACCATCAGCACAGCGTCCGAAGTACCGGCAACGACCATGTCCAGGCTCGAAGCTGCCTGTTGCTCGTAAGTCGGGTTCAGCAGGTAGCCGGTGCTTTCGTGGAAGGCAACGCGGGCAGCGCCGATCGGGCCATCGAAAGGAATGCCGGAGATGGCCAGTGCAGCCGAGGTACCGATCATCGCAGCGATGTCCGGATCGGTCTTCTTGCTGGTGGAAACGACGGTGCAGACAACCTGCACTTCGTTCATGAAGCCTTCCGGGAACAGCGGACGGATCGGACGGTCGATCAGTCGGGAAGTCAGGGTTTCTTTCTCGGAAGGACGGCCTTCGCGCTTGAAGAAACCGCCAGGGATCTTACCGGCAGCGTAAGTCTTTTCCTGGTAGTGAACAGACAGAGGGAAGAAGCCCTTGCCCGGATCGGCTTGCTTGGCACCGACTACGGTCACCAATACGCTGACGTCGTCGTCAACGGTGACCAATACTGCGCCGGAGGCCTGACGGGCGATACGGCCAGTCTCGAGGGTAACGGTCGACTGACCGAACTGGAATTTTTTGATTACCGGGTTCACGGTGTCCTACCTTCTTTGTGGCTCTTGGGGGAACTGGTTTCTTGCGAAATTCTTGGGCAACGCCGGGAATCGGCCCGACCGGTTGTCCGGGGTGTATTCACACAGGTAAAGCGGCAAAGCAGACATCCAGATAAAACTTGAGGCTGGAAGCCTGCCATGCGCTGGCGGGAAACCCGCTGACGCACGACAGACAACCAACCTCTAGCGCAATCGCTTATTAGCGACGCAGACCCAGGCGAGCGATCAGAGCGCTGTAACGGCTCACGTCCTTGCCTTTCAGGTAGTCCAGCAGCTTACGACGCTGGTTAACCATGCGGATCAGACCACGACGGGAGTGGTGGTCTTTACCGTTGGCCTTGAAGTGACCTTGCAGTTTGTTGATGTTGGCGGTCAGCAGTGCAACTTGCACTTCTGGCGAACCAGTGTCGCCAACAGCTTGCTGGTAGTCAGCAACGATTTGAGCTTTTTCTTGAACGTCGAGAGCCATGAGGCAATCCTTTTATCAGGAAACTGTTTCAGAAACAGTTTCAACAGGCCAGGGACAAATCCCTGTATCTATAAATGAGTAGTGACCGTGCCTGTTGACAGCCACCCTCGCCAGCCTGCTGTTACACAGACTGGTTTCGGTCATTCTGACCGAATCAAACGACGCGGCGCGATGCGCCCGTCTTCGCTCACTTCACCGATACCGATGAAGCGACCATTGTGATCCTGTACCCGCACCATGCCGAACTTCGGAGCATCCGGGGCACGTACCGGCTGGCCATTGAGCCAGTAGAACGCGCTCGCTTCCGAGAACTGCAACAGTGGCCAATCCAGCAGGCCGCTGTCCGATGGCATCAGGAAGCGATCGACCGCTTCGTTGCCGCCTTCGGCATGTACCGCTTCCAGCTCTTCCAGGGTAACCGTCTGCGCCAGGGTGAATGGCCCGGCCTGGGTACGTCGCAACTCTGCAACGTAAGCGCCACAACCGAGTTGCTCACCGATATCCTCCACCAGGGTGCGGATATAGGTGCCTTTAGTGCAATCCACCGCCAGCCGCGCAGTATCACCTTCGAAGGCCAGCAATTCCAAGCGCGTAATAGTAACAGAACGCGGTTCGCGCTCCACTACTTCGCCTGCACGCGCCAGCTTGTACAGCGGCTGGCCATCGCGCTTGAGTGCCGAGTACATCGGCGGTATCTGACTGATTTGCCCACGAAATTTCGGCAGTACGGCTTCGATGTCGGAGCGACCAACGGTCACTGGGCGCTCCTGCAAAACCTCACCTTCGGCATCCGCCGTGGTGGTGGTCTTGCCCAGTTGCGCTAGGGTTTCGTAACCCTTGTCGGAATCGAGCAAGTATTGCGAGAACTTGGTGGCCTCGCCGAAGCATAGCGGCAACACACCGGTGGCCAAGGGATCGAGACTGCCGGTGTGCCCGGCCTTCTCGGCATTGAGCAACCAGCGAACCTTCTGCAAGGCCGCGTTGGAGGTGAACCCCAGCGGCTTGTCGAGCAGGATGATGCCGCTGACGTTACGACGGATACGTTTGACCTGAGCCACCGATTACTCCTTGGTGTCTTCGGCTTCTGCCGCAACCGGATGCTGATTGTCCTCAGCCACTGCACGCTCGATCAATGCCGACAGATGCGCACCACGCACGACGCTTTCGTCGTAGTGGAAGTGCAGCTGTGGAACGCTACGCAGCTTCATTTCGCGAGCCAGCTGCATGCGCAGGAAACCGGCGGCGGAGTTCAACACCTTGATGCTTTGTGCGATTTCCTCGGCGCTGTCCTGCCCCATCACGGTGATGAAAATCTTCGCATGACCGACGTCACGGCTGACTTCCACAGCGGTAATGGTGACCAGGCCGACGCGCGGGTCTTTGACTTCACGACGGATCAGTTGTGCCAGCTCGCGCTGCATCTGATCGCCGATACGTTGGGTACGGCTATATTCTTTTGCCATGTCTTGTTACCTGTAACTGCCCCACGGTGAAACCCGTGTGGTCTGAAAGCGGCAAACGCCCGGCCTGACAGAAGCCAGACCGGGCGTTGCGTTTAGAGTCCTGGTGACGAGTTGCGCACTTGCATGCGGCTAGCCGTCACGGCTCTTGAAGTGCGCGAGTTAGAGGCTGCGAGCAACCTGCACCTTCTCGAAGACTTCGATCTTGTCACCGACCTTGACGTCGTTGTAGCTCTTCACGCCGATACCGCATTCCATGCCGGCACGTACTTCGGAAGCGTCATCCTTGAAGCGGCGCAGGGATTCCAGCTCGCCTTCGAAGATAACGATGTCTTCACGCAGTACACGGATTGGACGGTTACGGTGAACAACACCTTCGGTAACCATACAACCGGCGATCGCGCCAAACTTCGGCGAACGGAACACGTCACGCACTTCGGCGATACCCAGGATGTTCTCGCGAACATCGCTGCCGAGCATACCGGTCAGGGCTTTCTTGACGTCTTCGATGATGTCGTAGATCACGTTGTAGTAACGCATATCCAGACCTTCCTGCTCGACGATCTTGCGCGCGCCGGCATCGGCACGCACGTTGAAGCCGAACAGTACAGCGTTGGAGGCCAGTGCCAGGTTGGCGTCGGATTCGGTGATACCACCGACACCGCCACCGACCACACGCACTTGCACTTCGTCGTTACCCAGGCCGTTCAAGGCACCGTTCAACGCTTCCAGCGATCCACGGACGTCAGATTTGAGGACGATGTTGAGCGTCTTCTTCTCTTCCTGGCCCATGTTTTCGAAGATGTTTTCCAGCTTGCCGGCGTGAGCGCGAGCCAGTTTGACTTCGCGGAACTTGCCTTGACGGAACAGAGCCACTTCACGGGCTTTCTTCTCGTCGGCAACCACGCTCATCTCGTCGCCAGCATCCGGGGTACCGTCCAGGCCGAGGATCTCGACAGGGATGGCCGGACCGGCTTCCTTGATTGCCTTGCCGTTCTCGTCGAGCATGGCGCGAACGCGACCATAGTTCGAACCGACCAGGACCATGTCGCCCTGACGCAGGGTACCGTCCTGAACCAGAACGGTAGCTACCGGACCACGGCCCTTGTCGAGACGGGATTCAACCACGACACCACGGCCAGGAGCCGATGGAGTTGCAGTCAGTTCCAGAACTTCGGCTTGCAGCAGTACCGCTTCGAGCAGTTCGTCGACGCCAGTACCCATCTTCGCCGAAACCGGTACGAACGGCGTGTCACCACCCCACTCTTCCGACGTCACGCCGTGAACCGACAGTTCGCTACGGATGCGATCGAGATCGGCGCCCGGCTTGTCGATCTTGTTCACTGCTACTACCAACGGTACGCCAGCTGCCTTGGCATGCTGAACGGCTTCGATGGTTTGTGGCATCACGCCGTCGTCCGCTGCAACCACCAGGATCACGATGTCGGTCGCCTTGGCACCACGGGCACGCATTGCGGTAAACGCAGCGTGACCAGGGGTGTCGAGGAACGTCACCATGCCACGGTCGGTTTCAACGTGGTACGCGCCGATGTGCTGGGTGATACCACCGGCTTCGCCAGCAGCTACCTTGGCACGACGGATGTAGTCGAGCAGGGAAGTCTTACCGTGGTCAACGTGGCCCATTACGGTCACGACTGGTGCACGGGAAACTGCCTCGCCTTCAAACTTCAGGGACTCGGCCAGGGAATCTTCCAGGGCGGTGTCGCTGACCAGGGTCACTTTGTGGCCCAGCTCTTCGGCAACCAGTTGGGCAGTTTCCTGATCCAGTACCTGGTTGATGGTCGCTGGAGTACCCAGTTTGAACATGAACTTGATGATTTCAGCAGCCTTGACCGACATCTGCTGGGCGAGATCGCCAACAGTGATGGTCTCGCCGATCTTCACTTCGCGCACGACAGGGCCGGTTGGGCTCTGGAAACCGTGAGCGTTGCGCTTCTTCAGCTTGGCCTTGCCGCGACCACCACGACGGAAGCCATCGCTTTCTTCGTCGGTGGTACGTGGGGCAACGCGTGGAGCCGGCGCCTTTTCCTTGACCGAAGCACGATGCGGAGCGTTTTTGCGCTCGCCATCGCCGCTACCGCGACGACTGTTGTCGTCGGCACGTGGCTTGTCCGGACGGCGCTGTTCGTCGCGCTTGCGGGTATCGGCCGCAGGAGCTGGAGCGGCTGCCACAACCGGTGCGCTTTCGCGAACCGGCTCGGCCACCGCAGCAGGCGCTGCAACAGGTACGGCTTGAGCGGTCGGCGCAGCAGCAGGCTGGCGACGCGCTTCTTCTTCGGCGCGACGCTTGGCTTCTTCTTCAGCCTTCTGACGAGCAGCATTTTCTACTGCGCGACGTTCATCCAGTTCACGCTTGCGCTCGGCTTCGATTTCTTCCGGGCTGCGCTGTACGAAGACTTTCTTCTTGCGTACTTCAACGCTGATGCTCTTGCTGCCAGCAACCCGCAGGGTGCTGGTGGTTTTACGCTGCAGCGTAATCTTGCGTGGTTCTTCCACTTTCGCCTTGTGGCTGCTTTTCAAGTGAGTCAGCAACGATTGCTTCTCACTGTCAGTCACACTTTCTTCGGCGGCGGTGTGCGGCAGACCTGCCTCACGCATCTGCTGCAACAGGCGCTCTACCGGTGTTTTGACCTCATCGGCCAGTTGTTTCACCGTGACTTGCGTCATGCACTTCTCTCCTCAGGCCGCGCCTAATTACTCGAACCAGTGGGCTCGGGCGGCCATGATCAACTTGCCGGCACGATCATCGTCAATGCCGTCGATGTCGAGCAGGTCGTCAATAGACTGCTCGGCCAGGTCTTCGCGGGTAATTACGCCGCGCACCGCCAGTTCCATCGCCAAATCCTTGTCCATACCCTCAAGCGAGAGCAGGTCTTCGGCCGGATGGGCGTCTGCCAGCTTTTCCTCAGTAGCGATGGCTTTGGTCAACAAGCGATCCTTGGCACGAGCGCGAAGCTCGTTGACGATTTCCTCGTCAAAGCCGTCGATGTTGAGCATTTCTTCCAACGGTACGTAGGCAATCTCTTCCAGGCTGGTGAAGCCTTCATCAACCAGCACCTGAGCCAGCTCTTCGTCGACTTCCAGCTCGTCGATGAAGTTGCGCAGGATGTCACCGGTTTCTGCTTGCTGCTTAGCCTGGATGTCCGATTCGGTCATCACGTTCAGGGTCCAGCCAGTCAACTGGCTGGCCAGACGCACGTTCTGACCACCGCGACCGATGGCCTGAGCCAGATTGTCTGCGCCAACGGCGATGTCCATTGCATGGGCATCTTCGTCAACGATAATTGCCGCAACCTCGGCCGGGGACATGGCGTTGATCACGAACTGAGCCGGGTTGTCGTCCCACAGAACGATGTCAACACGCTCACCGCCCAACTCACCCGACACTGCCTGGACGCGCGAACCGCGCATACCGATGCAAGCGCCCTGCGGGTCGATGCGTTTGTCCTTGGAGCGAACGGCGATCTTGGCACGCGAACCCGGATCACGGGATGCAGCCATCACTTCGATCAGGCCTTCGGCAATTTCCGGCACTTCGATGCGGAACAACTCGATCAGCATTTCCGGCGCGGTACGCGACAGGATCAACTGCGGGCCGCGGTTCTCGGTGCGGATTTCCTTGAGCAGCGCACGCAGACGCACGCCAACCCGGAAAGTTTCGCGAGAAATGATGTCTTCACGGGCCAGCAACGCTTCAGCGTTGTTGCCCAGATCAACGATCACGTTGTCGCGGGTGACTTTTTTCACGGTGCCGGAGATGATTTCACCCAGGCGCTCGCGGTAAGCGTCAACCACCTGAGCGCGCTCGGCTTCGCGAACCTTCTGCACGATGACTTGCTTGGCAGTCTGTGCAGCGATGCGGCCGAACTCGATGGACTCGATCTTCTCTTCCACGACGTCGCCGACCTTGGCGCCAGGATGCGTTTCGGCAACCTTGCTCGGCCAGGTTTCGATGGCCGGATCGTCCAGGTCTGCTTCTTCGACGACCGTCCAGCGACGGAATGTCTCGTATGCACCCGTGTGGCGGTTGATTTCCACACGCAGATCAACTTCGTCTTCAAAACGCTTCTTGGTAGCGGTGGCCAGGGCCAGCTCCAGCGCTTCAAAAATCACGTTTGCCGGTACGCCCTTTTCATTGGATACCGACTCAACAACCAGCAGTACTTCTTTGCTCATCGTACGCCTCGCCTTTCGCAAGCCATTGGATCCGCGGGATCCGCAGTATCTGGCACGCCTCAGTCAAAACTGGGAATAATGTTGGCCTTGTCGATCATATCGATCGGCAACAGGAATTCATGGTCTTCTACCTGCACCACGACATCCTGCTCTTCTACGCCGCGCAGAAGGCCCTGAAAGTTGCGTCGTCCTTCAAAAGGCGAGCGCAGCTTGATCTTCACTTGTTCACCGGCAAATTTTGCAAACTGCTCAAGAGTGAACAGAGGGCGTTCCATGCCAGGCGAGGAAACTTCAAGGGTGTACTCAACGGAGATAGGATCTTCAACATCCAGCACACCGCTGATCTGACGGCTGACGATGGCGCAATCGTCCACCAGCACGCCGCCTTCTTTATCGATATAAACGCGCAACATCGAGTGACGACCCTGAGCCGAAAACTCGATACCCCAGCATTCATAGCCTAGGGCCACGACCACCGGGGCCAGCAAGGCCTGCAACTCTTCTAGCTTGCTCGACACCTGAACCCCCTAGTGCATGTATGTGCATGCTATGCAAAATAAAAAAATGGGCGAAACGCCCATCCTTGAAACGCCGTCGAACAGCGGCGTTGAAAGTGTCCAGCTAACAAAAAGCCCCTTAAAAGGGGCTCCTTAAACTGGTTGCGGGGGCCGGATTTGAACCGACGACCTTCGGGTTATGAGCCCGACGAGCTACCAGACTGCTCCACCCCGCGACAAAGCTGGGGCGGAAGTATACGACCGATCCCCTACAGGGTCAATGTAACCTTCCACCTGCAAGAAAGCCCGCAACAGCGGGCTCTCCTGACTAATTGGTACCGAGAAGGGGACTCGAACCCCTACACCCTATGGGCACAACCACCTCAAGGTTGCGTGTCTACCAATTCCACCACCTCGGCAATACTACGTTTGAAACCCTTCTTACTTCTGCTCTTGAGCTGGAGGTACGTCAGTCGCTGGAGTAGCCGACTTTTGCTCTTGAAGCACCGGGACATCATCAGAAGCCGGTTGTTGCTTTGGAACTTCCAGTACCGCTGGATTTGGGAGACCTGCTTGAGTCAGCTGATGAGCCTTCTCTTTAGCAAAGTAACCTAACCCCAAGCTGGTCATGAAAAAACCTGCGGCAAGTATAGCAGTAAACTTACTAAGAAAGGTAGAGGAACCTTGGCTTCCGAACACAGTATTTGAAGCACCTGCTCCGAAAGACGCGCCAGCGTCCGCACCTTTACCCTGCTGCAGCAAAACCAGAGCAACTACGCCCAATGCACCCAGCAGATGAAAAACGACTACGACTGTTTCCAGCATTTTTTCAGTTTCCCGCGGCGCGACAAATCGCACCGAACTCATCTGCATTCAGGGAAGCCCCACCAATGAGACCCCCATCGATATCCGGCATGCCGAACAGTTCGACCGCATTGGCCGCCTTCACGCTGCCGCCGTATAGAAGCCGCACACTTTGCGCGACTTCAGAATTCTTTTCCGCCAACCTGGCGCGAATGGCTGCATGCACATCCTGCGCTTGTTGCGGCGAAGCAGTCAGCCCGGTGCCAATGGCCCAGACCGGCTCGTAAGCGATCACTGCCTTTGCAAATACACCGACACCCAGCTCGTCGATGATGCTGTCCAGCTGCGCCGAAACAACCTCGATCGTTTTCCCGGCTTCGCGCTGCTCAAGGGTTTCCCCTATGCACAACACCGGGATCAGGCCGGATGCCTGTGCCGCTGCGAACTTGCGAATCAGCACTTCGTCCTGCTCGCCCATTATCTGGCGGCGTTCGGAGTGCCCGACAAGCACCAGGGAACAACCTGCATCCACCAACTGACTCGGCGCAACCTCACCGGTCAATGCACCTTGTCCGGATTCCACCGCAGAGTCCTGCGCGCCGACCGAAATCGACTTTCCCTGTAAGCCATCAATCACTTGATTGATATGCAGGCAGGACGGGAATACCGCAACATCAATATCGCTCGGCAAGGCCAAGTCACGAAGGCCGTTGATCAGCTCAGCGACGCTGGCGCGGGTACCGTGCATCTTCCAGTTACCAGCTACCATAGGGCGACGCATGCTGTACCTCGTCGGTCAAAGTGGGCGCAGATGTTACCCAACACAATCATGGCTGGCAAGCCGAATTCAGGCAGAAACTTCAGTAACCAGTTTCGCGAGCTCTTCGGCATAGCCACGAACCTGAGTTTCGTCTTCGCCTTCGACCATCACACGCACCAGCGGTTCGGTTCCGGACTTGCGCAACAGCACACGCCCCCGACCCGCCATCGCCTTGGTCACACGCTCGCTGGCTTCCTTGACCGACGGATGATCGAGCGGGTTTGCGCCGCCACCGAAACGCACATTGATCAACACCTGAGGGCATTTGCGCAGCGCCTGACGCGCTTCAGCCAAACCTTGCGCACGGGCTTTCAACGCTTTCAGCACCTGCAGCGCGGCGATAATCGCATCACCCGTGGTGGTGTAATTGAAGCAAACGATATGACCCGAATTTTCGCCACCGACCAGCCAATTGCGTTCCAGCAGATCAGCAATCACATAACGATCACCAACATTGGCGCGAACAAATGGAATCGCCAGGTCGGCCAAGGCCAACTCCAATCCCAGGTTGCTCATCAGCGTGCCGACTACACCACCTTGCAGCTTGCCTCGCTCATGCAGGTCGCGAGCAATGATGAACAGCAGCTCATCGCCATCGACGATGGCCCCCGTGTGATCCACCATCAACACCCGGTCGCCATCACCGTCGAAGGCGATACCCAGATCGGCGTGCTCAGCCAGCACAGCGGCCTGCAGTTGCCCCATATGGGTCGAACCACAGTTGTCATTGATATTCAAACCATTTGGCTGCGCGGACAAGACCACGACCTCGGCACCCAGCTCTCGAAACACACTCGGCGCCACTTTGTAGGTCGCACCATGGGCGCAGTCGATCACAATCTTGAGGCCGGTAAAGCTGGTACCGGTCGGCACACTGCTCTTGCAGAATTCGATATACCGACCCGACGCGTCATTGATTCGCGACACCTTGCCGATCTTGCTCGACTCAACCACAGTCATTGGAGTATCGAGCAGCTCTTCGATCATGTGCTCGACTTCATCCGGAAGCTTGGTGCCATTGCCGGAGAAAAACTTTATGCCATTGTCATCATGCGGATTGTGTGACGCACTGATCACGATGCCAGCTTCGGCATGAAAGGTACGCGTCAGGTAGGCAATCGCCGGGGTGGGCATCGGGCCCAGGAGCATCACATCAGCACCCGCGGAGGTAAGCCCCGCCTCAAGCGCAGACTCGAACATGTAGCCGGAGATCCGGGTGTCCTTACCTACCAATACCTTGCAGGCGCCCATCTTGCGGAACGCCATGCCTGCAGCCCAGCCGAGCTTGAGCATGAAATCAGGAGTGATCGGGTATTCACCGACACGCCCACGAATACCATCGGTGCCAAAATATTTTTTGCTCATAAGTGCTCCATCATTCTTATTCGGCTGATTCCACTGCGGCAATCATCCGCACCACATCCATTGTTTCGGCTACATCATGGACGCGCAATATACGCGCACCTTTCGCCGATGCCAGCGCCGCAAGCGCCAAACCACCATACAGTCGATCCCCTACCGGACGACTCAATGCCTGACCAATCATGCTCTTTCGCGAAACCCCGACCAACAGGGGCCTCCCCAAGGCATGCAGGGCCTGCATATGCTTGAACAGGCTCAGGTTGTGCTGCAAGGTTTTGGCGAAGCCAAAGCCGGGATCAAGAATGATCCGTTCGGCCGGAATACCCACCAATGAACACTGATGCATGCGCTCGGCGAGAAACTCACCGACTTCCCTTGTAACGTCCTGATACTGCGGATTGTCCTGCATATCGCCTGGTTCTCCCAGCATATGCATCAGGCAAACCGGCAGCCCGGTGGCCGCTGCAGCATCCAGGGCACCATCGCGACGCAACGAACGCACGTCATTGATCAACCCGGCACCCAGGCGCGCAGTTTCACGCATGACCGCTGGCGTGGAGGTGTCGACCGAGATGATAACGTCCAGCTCGCGACTGATACGCTCGACAACGGGCGCTACGCGCTCCAGCTCCTCCAGTGGCGAAACCACCCTGGCACCTGGACGGGTAGATTCGCCGCCGACATCGATCAGCGTCGCGCCGGCCGCCACCATGGCTTCGGCGTGGCGCATTGCCGCGTCGAGCTGGCTGTATTGGCCACCATCGGAGAAAGAATCAGGAGTGACATTGAGAATACCCATGACATGCGTCTGGGCCAAATCAAGAACCCGGTTGCCGCAAGGCAACCGGGTCGAGGACTGAACAGAAGTCATTTCAAGCCTTATACGTCAGCAGCAGGACCGCCTATCGGGGTTTCCGGACGCTCATCCTGCACCACCGGCGGAGTGCCGGAAGTACCCGTGCCACCCGACCAGTCACGCGGCTCGCGAGGTGTACGGCCCGCCATGATGTCGTCGATCTGCTCGGCATCGATCGTTTCGTACTTCATCAAGGCATCAGCCATCGCATCGAGCTTGTCACGGTTGTCCGTGAGGATCTGCTTCGCCGTGCCGTAGCACTGATCGATGATGCTGCGTACTTCGGAGTCGATCAGCTTGGCTGTCTCACCGGAGAAACTTGCATTCTGACCGCCACCGCCGCGACCAAGGAACACTTCACCCTCTTCTTCGGCATACATCAACGGGCCGAGTTTCTCCGAGAGCCCCCATTTGGTCACCATGTTCCGCGCAATCTGGCTGGCGCGCATGATGTCGTTGGAAGCACCGGTGGTCACGCCATCGAAGCCCAGGGTCATTTCCTCGGCGATACGACCGCCGTACAGCGAGCAGATCTGGCTGATCAACGCACGCTTGGACAGGCTGTAACGATCTTCTTCCGGCAGGAACATGGTCACACCCAGCGCACGACCGCGCGGAATGATCGACACCTTGTACACCGGATCATGTTCAGGTACGACACGCCCCACAATGGCGTGGCCGGCTTCGTGATAAGCCGTATTCTGCTTTTCCTTCTCGGACATGACCATGGATTTGCGCTCGGCGCCCATCATGATCTTGTCTTTCGCCAGCTCGAATTCTTTCATCTCGACGATGCGCTTGCCGGCACGGGCAGCGAACAACGATGCTTCGTTCACCAGGTTGGCCAGGTCAGCACCGGAAAAGCCTGGAGTACCACGAGCGATCACGGCCGGGGCAACGTCGTCGCCCATCGGCACTTTGCGCATGTGAACCTTGAGAATCTGCTCACGACCGCGGATGTCCGGCAGACCGACCACAACCTGACGGTCGAAACGGCCTGGACGCAGCAACGCAGGGTCCAGCACATCAGGACGGTTGGTTGCAGCGATCACGATGATGCCGTCATTCATTTCGAAGCCGTCCATCTCTACCAGCAATTGGTTGAGAGTCTGCTCGCGCTCGTCGTGACCACCACCCATGCCGGCACCACGATGGCGACCGACCGCATCGATTTCGTCGATGAAGATGATGCATGGAGCGTGTTTCTTGGCCTGTTCGAACATGTCGCGAACACGGCTGGCACCGACGCCGACGAACATTTCGACGAAGTCGGAACCGGAAATGGTGAAGAACGGTACTTTGGCTTCGCCGGCGATGGCCTTGGCCAGCAAGGTTTTACCGGTACCCGGAGGACCGACCATCAGCACACCGCGAGGAATACGGCCACCCAGGCGCTGGAACTTGCCCGGATCGCGCAGGAACTCGACCAGCTCACCGACTTCTTCCTTGGCTTCGTCGCAACCGGCAACGTCAGCCAGGGTAGTTTTCACCTGATCCTCGGAGAGCAGGCGCGCCTTGCTCTTGCCGAAGCTCATCGGCCCGCCCTTGCCACCGGCACCGCCCTGCATCTGCCGCATGAAGAACATGAACACGGCGATGATCACGAGGATCGGGAAGCTGGCGACCAGAAGCTGAGTCCAGATGCTTTGCTGTTCAGGCTGCTTGCCTTCGACCACGACGTGGTTATCCACCAGGTCACCGATCAGGCCGTTGTCCTGGATCGCCGGACGAATGGTCTTGAAGCTGTCGCCGTCATTGCGCTTGCCGGTAATCACGTAGCCATCAACCGCTACGCGTTCGACCTTCCCATCCTTGACTTGCTGGATGAAGTCGGAATAGTTGAGGGTCTGCGGCTCGTTAGGGCTGGAGAAGTTGTTCATCACCGTCACCAGGACAGCCGCAATGATCAACCACAGGATCAGATTCTTTGCCATATCGTTCAATTAACTACCCTCTGAAGCAAGCTCCGCTACTGGCGCGCGCTTCGCATGATATTCACCGGCCTAACTTACTACATTACCTACGACTTGGCAGGCGCCGTCTGTAACCCTTTGTGAAACACTTCCTACACAATATTCGCTAATTCTGACAAGGCGTAATACAAAAATCCTATCACCCCGATCGAAAATCCACTCAACCCTCACTGCGTCCGCGGAAACCGCGGCCCAGCAGGTACTGCTCGCGAGAACGGTCGCGCGACGAGGTCGGCTTGCGCATCTGCACCTTCTCGAACTGCTGGCGAACGCTCTTGTGGAACTCGTCGAAGCCTTCGCCCTGGAAGATCTTGATCAAAAAATCACCACCGGGCTTGAGCACCCGCGTCGAAAGATCCAGTGCCAACTCGCACAGGAACATCGCTCGCGGCATGTCAACGGCCGGTAATCCACTCATATTGGGGGCCATGTCGGAAATCACAAGGTCTACTTCCTTATTTCCGACGGCATCGAGGATCTGAGCCAGTACGGCATCCTCGGTAAAGTCGCCCTGAATGAAGGTCACGTCCGGAATGCTGTCCATTTCCAGAATGTCAGAAGCGATCAGTGTGCCCTGCCCACCAATCAGACGACTGGTCACCTGGGACCACCCACCGGGGGCCGCACCAAGGTCGATTACGCTCATGCCCGGGCGGATCAGACGATCCTTTTCCTGGATCTCCAGCAGTTTGTAGCTGGCGCGGGAACGGTACCCGTCTTTTTGTGCCATTTTGACGAATGGGTCGTTGAAATGCTCTTGCAGCCATTTAAGACTTGTCTTGGAACGGGCCACGGGCCACCTCGAAAATAAAACGGGTCGTGATTAACTGGGCGGTCCCGGACTCGCTCGGGTAAACTGGCCGCCGCTTTTTACAAGATCAGACGCAGGGGTCAGATTATGCCGCTCACTCAAGAGCAGAAGAAACAGTACAAATCCATTGGCCACCATCTGAAACCGGTTTTGATTGTGGCAGACAATGGTTTGACTGAAGGTGTGTTAGCCGAACTCGAACGCGCTTTGGCGGATCACGAGCTGATCAAGATCAAGCTCAACATCCTCGATCGCGAATCGCGCCTGGCGTCCATTGCAGAGCTCTGCAAGGTCGGCAAAGCGGATCTGGTTCAGGTCATCGGCAAGATGGCACTGATCTACCGCAAGAACTTCAGCGTCAACAAGCAGCTGTCGAACGTCCATCGTTTCAAGTGATGGCAAGGGTCAAGGGTGTGCTTCGCGCACCCTGCCGCTCCACCCGCGAAAATCCCGCCATAGACTGACAAGGCCCTCGGCCTTAATCAGCGCCAAAGCCTGAAAAATCACGCACGCTGCGGCATTTCCCGCCATCAGCGCCTTCAGCATGACTGCCATTTCGTCGATCTGCAGCGGTGCCAGGCCAATTCGACCCGGCACCGGCAACAGACCCATTTGCAACAGCCACAAGCCGCCGACCTACAACATCCGGGTCAGCTGCCAAAGCATGGCGCCCGTACGAAACGGGCGCCAGCCTTCAGATGTGGCGAACCTCGACAATCTCGTACTCGATAACGCCGCCAGGCGTTTTCACGGCGACCACATCACCCTCCTCCTTGGCAATCAAGGCGCGGGCCAGTGGCGAGCCGACCGAAATCTTGCCGAGTTTGAAGTCAGCCTCATCCTCACCCACGATGTGGTAAGTGACGCGCTCATCCGTCTCGACGTTGGCGATTTCAACAGTGGTGCCGAAAATCACTTTGCCCGTATGAGGAATGGTCGTGACATCAATGATGACCTGATTCTGAATCCGGCCCTCGATGTCACGTATGCGCGCCTCGACCATACCCTGCTGCTCACGGGCAGCGTGGTATTCAGCGTTTTCCTTCAAGTCACCCAACTCGCGGGCCGTACCGATGTCCTGGCTGAGCTTCGGACGAACGACCTTGGTCAGGTGGGTGTGCTCTTCTTCCAGGGCGCGAGCGCCCTGAACGGTCATTGGGTACTTCGTTATGCTCATGCCTTCAATCCTGCGTGTAGATCCTGCAAGCGGCGCACGGTCTTCTCGGGACCGAACTTCAGCGCTTCACAGATGGCTTCGCCAGCAGCAATAGTGGTAGTGCAGTAAATCTTGTGCTGCAGGGCATTACGACGAATGGAGTACGAATCAGCGATCGACTGGCGCCCTTCGGTAGTGTTGATGATCAGCGTGACTTCATCATTTTTGATCATGTCGACCACGTGCGGACGACCTTCGGTCACCTTGTTCACACGGCGCACTTTCAGGCCTGCAGCTTCGATCAGCCTGGCAGTACCGGCAGTGGCGACCACTTCGAAGCCCAAGTTGATCAGATCACGGGCCACGCCCGCAACCAGCGGCTTGTCGTCGTCACGCACGCTGATGAACGCGGTACCGCCGGTCGGCAGCACTTCGCTGGCACCCATCTGGGCCTTGGCGAACGCCTCACCGAAGGTGTCGCCCACGCCCATCACTTCACCGGTGGACTTCATCTCAGGGCCGAGGATCGGGTCAACGCCAGGGAATTTGGCGAACGGGAACACCGCCTCTTTCACGCTGTAGAAGTTCGGGATGATTTCCTTGGTGAAGCCGATTTCCTTCAGGGTCTTACCGGCCATGACGCGCGCCGCGATCATTGCCAGGGAAACACCGATGCACTTGGACACGAACGGCACGGTACGGGAAGCGCGCGGGTTGACTTCAATGACGTAGATATCGTCGCCCTGCAGCGCCAACTGCACGTTCATCAGGCCGACCACGCCCAGTTCCAGGGCCATTTTCTTGACCTGTTCGCGCATCTCGTCCTGGATGTGCGCAGGCAGCGAGTACGGCGGCAGCGAGCATGCGGAGTCACCGGAGTGAACGCCAGCCTGCTCGATGTGCTGCATGATCGCGCCGATTACCACGTCCTTGCCGTCGCAGACCGCATCCACGTCCATTTCGATGGCGCAGTTGAGGAAGTGATCCAGCAGCACCGGGCTGTCGTTGGACACTTGAACCGCTTCGCGCAGGTAGCGCTTGAGTTCTTCTTCTTCATAGACGATTTCCATCGCACGACCGCCCAGTACGTAGGACGGACGCACCACCAGCGGGTAACCGATCTTGGTGGCGGCACGAATCGCTTCGTCTTCACTGCGCACGGTGGCATTTGGCGGCTGACGCAGGTTCAGGCGCTGGACCATCTGCTGGAAGCGCTCACGGTCTTCAGCGCGGTCGATGGCATCAGGACTGGTGCCGATGATCGGCACGCCGGCGGCTTCCAGGGCGCGAGCCAGTTTCAGCGGAGTCTGGCCGCCGTACTGGACGATTACGCCTTTTGGCTTCTCGACGCGGACGATTTCCAGCACGTCTTCCAGGGTCACTGGCTCGAAGTACAGGCGATCGGAGGTGTCGTAGTCGGTGGATACGGTTTCCGGGTTGCAGTTGACCATGATGGTCTCGTAACCGTCATCGCGCAGCGCCAGTGCCGCGTGTACGCAGCAGTAGTCGAACTCGATGCCCTGGCCGATACGGTTCGGACCGCCGCCCAGGATCATGATCTTGTCGCGACCCGATGGCGCAGCTTCGCACTCTTCTTCGTACGTCGAGTAGAGGTACGCGGTGTCGGTGGCGAACTCGGCAGCGCAGGTGTCGACACGCTTGTAGACCGGGAAGATCTCCAGCTTGTGACGGTGAGCGCGCAGGCTCTTCTCGGTCACACCCAGCAATTTGGCCAGGCGCATATCGGAGAAGCCTTTGCGCTTGAGGCGGAACATCAGATCGCGGTCGATGCTGGTCAGGCCCAGGGTCTTGACCTTCTCTTCTTCCTTGATCAGGTCTTCCATCTGCACCAGGAACCAAGGGTCGATCATGGTCATGCCGAAGATGTCTTCGACGGTCATGCCGGCGCGCATTGCGTCCGCCACGTACCAGATACGCTCGGCGCCCGGTACGGTCAGCTCGCGCTTGAGTACACTCATGCTTTCCGGGTTGGCCAGATCAACCTTCTCGTCCAGACCACAAACGCCCACTTCCAGACCGCGAAGGGCTTTCTGCAGGGACTCCTGGAAGGTACGGCCGATGGCCATGACTTCGCCCACCGACTTCATTTGAGTGGTCAGGCGGGCGTCGGCTTTCGGGAATTTCTCGAAGGCAAAACGCGGCAGCTTGGTGACGACGTAGTCGATGGACGGCTCGAAGGACGCCGGGGTCTTGCCGCCGGTGATGTCATTCGACAGTTCGTCCAGGGTGTAGCCTACAGCCAGCTTGGCCGCGACCTTGGCGATCGGGAAGCCGGTGGCCTTCGAAGCCAGTGCCGAGGAACGCGATACTCGCGGGTTCATCTCGATCACGACCATGCGGCCGGTGTTCGGGCAGATGCCGAACTGAACGTTGGAACCGCCGGTTTCCACGCCGATCTCGCGCAGTACCGCCAGGGAGGCGTTACGCAGGATCTGGTATTCCTTGTCGGTCAGGGTCTGTGCCGGAGCCACGGTGATCGAGTCACCGGTGTGCACGCCCATCGGGTCGAAGTTTTCGATGGAGCAGACGATGATGCAGTTGTCCTTCTTATCGCGGACAACCTCCATTTCGTATTCTTTCCAGCCGATCAGCGATTCGTCGATCAGCAGTTCCTTGGTCGGCGACAGGTCCAGGCCACGGGCGCAGATTTCTTCGAACTCTTCACGGTTGTAAGCGATACCGCCACCAGTGCCGCCCATGGTGAAGGACGGACGGATGATGCACGGGAAGCCGAGCTTCTCGAGGACCGCATTGGCCTCTTCCATGCTGTGGGCGATACCGGAACGCGGGCACGCCAGGCCGATGGATTTCATCGCCTTGTCGAAGCGCGAACGGTCTTCAGCCTTGTCGATGGTGTCGGCGTTGGCACCGATCATCTCTACGCCGAACTTCTCCAGAACGCCTTCGCGCTCCAGGTCCAGGGCGCAGTTCAGGGCAGTCTGGCCACCCATGGTCGGCAGCAGCGCGTCCGGACGCTCTTTCTCGATGATCTTGGCAACGGTCTGCCACTTGATCGGCTCGATGTAGGTGGCGTCGGCCATGGCCGGGTCGGTCATGATGGTGGCCGGGTTGGAGTTCACCAGGATGACGCGGTAACCCTCCTCGCGCAGGGCTTTGCAGGCCTGGGCGCCGGAGTAGTCGAATTCGCAGGCCTGGCCGATCACGATCGGGCCAGCACCGAGAATCAGGATGCTTTTAATGTCTGTACGTTTTGGCATGGGTTTGTCACTCAAATCCGCAGGTCAGTCGGCAAGCCGTCTTGTTCAATCTCTGAAGCCTTGAGGGGGCCGCTGGTGTCGGGACCACCCTCAAGCTTTGCTACATCAGGGCGAGCGATCAGCGTCGCTTGGCCATCTCGGTGATGAAGCGATCGAACAATGGCGCTACGTCGTTCGGGCCAGGGCTGGCTTCCGGGTGACCCTGGAAGCTGAAGGCGCTCTTGTCGGTACGCTCGATACCTTGCAGGGTGCCGTCGAACAGCGACTTGTGGATCGCGCGGACGTTGGCCGGCAGGGTCGCTTCGTCTACCGCAAAACCGTGGTTCTGGCTGGTGATCATCACCACGCCGCTGTCCAGGTCCTGGACGGGGTGGTTGGCACCGTGGTGGCCGTGACCCATTTTCAGGGTCTTGGCGCCGGAGGCCAGGGCCAGCAGTTGGTGACCGAGGCAGATACCGAAGACCGGAATCTCGGTTTCCAGCACGTCCTTGATCGCCTGGATCGCGTAGTCGCAAGGCTCCGGATCACCAGGGCCGTTGGACAGGAACACGCCGTCCGGCTTCAGCGCCAGCACATCGGCGGCAGGCGTTTGTGCAGGCACGACGGTCACGCGGCAACCGCGCTCGACCAGCATGCGCAGGATATTCACCTTGACGCCGTAGTCGTAGGCAACCACGTGGTACGGCAGCTCGGAGGCTTCGATGGTTGCGTGGCTGTCGGTTTTCAAATCCCAGACAGTCGAGCGCCACTCGTAGCTTTCCTTGGTGCTGACGACTTTCGCCAGGTCCATGCCCTTGAGGCCAGGGAAACCCTGGGCGGCGGCGATGGCGGCGGCTTCGGAAATGTTGTCACCGGCCATGATGCAGCCGTTCTGCGCGCCTTTTTCACGCAGGATGCGCGTCAGGCGGCGGGTGTCGATACCGGCGATGGCCACAACGTTGTTGGCCTTCAGGTAGTCGGACAGGGACATCGTGTTACGCCAGTTGCTCGCCACCAGTGGCAGATCACGGATAACCAGGCCGGCAGACCAGACGCGGTTGGACTCGGCGTCTTCCGGCGTGGTGCCGGTGTTGCCGATGTGCGGGTAAGTCAGGGTAACGATTTGTTGGGCGTAGGAAGGATCGGTAAGGATTTCCTGATAGCCGGTCATTGCGGTGTTGAACACCACCTCACCAACGGTTTGACCGTCGGCTCCAATGGCTTCGCCGCGAAAAATGCTGCCATCAGCAAGGGCGAGTATGGCTGGCTTAGTCAAGAAGACCTCCCGTAAATAAAGCCTGAAAGGGCGATCGCAGGTTGTAAAAAAGCGGAGTGACGTATGGACACGTCACCCCGCTTCTTCACTGAATTATTCTGCGCGCTTTTAGTGGACACACTAAAGCTGTAGCTTACAGAAAAAGGCCTTTTTGGTCTACCGCCAATGAGCCTAAAAGGCTGGAGAATGCGACAGGACGTCGCTTGGCGGAACAAAACCGGGCTCAAACGCGGTGCGTGAGCCCGACTTCGGTGCATCTTAACGCAGATCGAGCACGTCTTGCATGTCGTAAAGGCCAGGCTCGCGCCCATCCAGCCACAACGCAGCACGCACCGCCCCCTTGGCGAACGTCATGCGACTGGACGCCTTGTGAGTGATCTCGACACGCTCGCCGTCGGCGGCGAACAGTACAGTGTGATCACCGACGATGTCGCCGGCACGCACCGTGGCGAAACCGATGGTTTCACGATCACGAGCACCGGTCTGGCCCTCACGACCATACACCGCCACCTTTTTCAGATCGCGACCCAAGGCATCGGCAATCACCTCACCCATGCGCACGGCAGTACCGGACGGCGCATCGACTTTGTGCCGATGGTGAGCTTCGGTGATTTCGATGTCGACATCGTCGCCCAATACGCGAGCGGCCGTGTCGAGCAACTTCAGGCACAGGTTGACGCCAACGCTGAAGTTGGCGGCGAAGACGATCGGAATGTCCTTGCCCGCCTCCGCCAGCAATTGCTTTTCTTCAACGCTGAAACCAGTGGTACCGATGATCATGGCCTTGCCATGCTTACGGCAGAAGGCGAGGTTCTTCAGGGTCACCGTCGGGTGCGTGAAATCGATCAGCACATCGAACTCGTCGACCACCCGGTCCAGATCTCCGGACAGAGGCACACCGATACGACCCAGCGCAGCCAGCTCACCGGCATCCGCGCCGACCAGCGTGCTGTCGGGACGATCCACCGCCGCCGTCAGGCCGGCGCCCGGGGCTTGCTGCACCGCTTCAATCAGAGTCTTGCCCATGCGCCCGGCGGCGCCCATCACTGCAATACGTCGCATGCCTGTCTCCTTACAAATCGCCGAAGAAACGCTTCACGCCTTCGAACCAACCGGTGGTTTTCGGCGAATGGCTGTTGTCATCCGCCAGCGAACTGCGGAACTCCTCGAGCATCTCACGCTGGCGACGGCTCAGGTTTACCGGAGTCTCGACCGCCACACGGCACATCAAATCACCCGCACCACCGCCACGCACAGGCGCGACACCCTTGCCGCGCACACGGAACTGCTTGCCGGTCTGAGTCCCCTCAGGGATCTTCAGCTTGACCCGACCATCAAGGGTCGGAATCTCCAGCTCGCCACCCAGCGCTGCATCGACGAAGCTGATCGGCACTTCGCAGAACAGATGCTTGCCGTCACGCTGGAAAATCGCGTGTTCGCGCACATTGATCACCACGTACAGATCACCAGTCGGGCCACCTTGAGCACCCGCTTCGCCTTCACCGGACAGACGAATGCGGTCACCGGTATCGACGCCGGCCGGCACTTTCACCGACAGGGTCTTGTACTCTTCGACACGACCTTCGCCGTGGCAGGAGTCGCACGGATCGGAAATGATCTTGCCCTGACCATGGCAGCGCGGGCAGGTCTGCTGCACCGAGAAGAAGCCCTGCTGCATGCGTACCTGGCCGATACCGCCGCACGTCGGACAGGTCACCGGCGCAGAGCCTTTCTTGGCACCGGAGCCGTCGCAAGGCTTGCAGTTGACCAGCGTCGGCACACGGATGTTCACGGTCGTACCGCGCACCGCTTCTTCAAGATCCAGCTCCAGGGTGTAGCGCAAGTCACTGCCGCGCTGAGCACCACCACGGGAACCACCGCGGCCACCGCCGAAGAAATCACTGAAGACATCGCCGAAGATGTCGGAGAAGTTCTGGCCACCGAAACCGGCACCACCGCCACCCATGCTCGGGTCGACACCGGCATGGCCATACTGGTCGTAAGCGGCACGCTTGCTGGAATCGGACAGCACTTCGTAGGCCTCGTTGGCCTCCTTGAACATCTCTTCCGACGCCTTGTCACCGGGATTACGGTCCGGGTGGTGCTTCATCGCCAGGCGACGGTAGGCCTTTTTCAGGTCTGCTTCGCTTGAGCCACGCTCAACACCCAACACTTCGTAATAGTCACGCTTTGCCATAAGTCTTTGCACTCTTGAGGACGTCCGGCACAACCCTCCTGAGCCTGCCGAACTCATTGAGCCCCAATACAGGCCCGGACCCAACTCACGTCAATTCAACGATCCTGGTCTTTGATTCGATGCGGTACTTGCGGCTCGAAAAGCAGGAGCATTCCCGGCCATACCACCAGCAGGCGAACGCTGTCGCATGCTGTAAAAATTCGCGTATTCCAGATACGCCAACGCGGGAGCAAGCTCCCGCGCGGCGACATCCTACCAGTCACCGCCTGAAGGCAGTCAACCGGCCGACCAACAACTTACTTGTGGTCTTTGACTTCTTCGAACTCGGCGTCGACAACGTCATCAGCCTTTTGCGCCTTGTCGTCGTGCGGTGCCGCGCCTTCAGCAGGCTGAGCCTGTTCGGCGTACATCTTCTGCGCCACTGGAGCGGAGACTTTCGACAGCGCTTCAACCTTGGCGTCGATAGCAGCCTTGTCGTCGCCTTTGATGGCGGCTTCCAGGGCAACTACGGCAGCTTCGATTGCAACCTTCTCTTCAGCGGTCACTTTATCGCCGGCATCGGTAACCATTTTGCGCGTCGAGTGAACCAGTGCGTCGCCCTGGTTGCGAGCGGTGGCCAGCTCTTCGAACTTGCGGTCTTCCTCGGCGTTCGCCTCGGCATCACGCACCATGCGCTCGATTTCCTCGTCGGACAGACCGGAGTTGGCCTTGATCACGATCGACTGAGTCTTGCCGGTAGCCTTGTCCTTCGCACCTACGTGCAGAATGCCGTTGGCGTCGATGTCGAAGGTCACTTCGATCTGCGGCACACCACGTGGAGCCGGTGGAATGTCGGCCAGGTCGAACTTGCCCAGGGACTTGTTCTGTGCGGCTTGCTTGCGCTCGCCCTGCAGCACGTGAATCGTCACGGCGCCCTGGTTGTCATCGGCAGTCGAGAACACTTGCGATTTCTTGGTAGGAATCGTGGTGTTTTTCTCGATCAGCGCGGTCATCACGCCACCCATGGTTTCGATACCCAGGGTCAGCGGGCTGACGTCGAGCAGCAGAACGTCCTTCACGTCACCGGCCAGTACCGCGCCCTGGATAGCAGCACCCATGGCAACCGCTTCGTCCGGGTTGACGTCTTTACGAGCTTCTTTACCGAAGAACTCGGTCACCAGCTTCTGAACCAGTGGCATACGGGTCTGACCGCCCACCAGGATCACGTCGTTGATCGCGCCAACGTCGATACCGGCATCTTTCATCGCGATGCGGCAAGGTTCGATGGTGCGTTGAACCAGGTCTTCCACCAGCGCTTCGAGCTTGGCGCGGGAGATTTTCACGTTCAGGTGCTTTGGACCGGTCGCGTCTGCAGTGATGTACGGCAGGTTCACGTCGGTCGACTGGCTCGAGGACAATTCGATCTTGGCTTTTTCAGCGGCTTCTTTCAGGCGCTGCATGGCCAGCGGGTCACCCTTGAGGTTCATGCCGCTTTCTTTCTTGAATTCGTCGACGAGGTAGTCGATCAGACGGATGTCAAAGTCTTCACCACCCAGGAAGGTATCACCGTTGGTGGCCAGTACTTCGAACTGGTGCTCGCCATCGACTTCAGCGATCTCGATCACGGAAACGTCGAAAGTACCGCCGCCCAGGTCGTAAACGATCACGGTGTGATCGCCCTTGGCCTTGTCCATACCGTAGGCCAGAGCAGCTGCGGTTGGTTCGTTGATGATACGTTTTACGTCCAGACCGGCGATGCGACCGGCGTCCTTGGTGGCTTGACGCTGGCTGTCGTTGAAGTAGGCCGGAACGGTGATCACCGCTTCAGTCACGGTCTCGCCGAGGTAGTCTTCGGCGGTCTTCTTCATTTTCTTCAGGATTTCAGCCGAGATTTGTGGCGGTGCCATTTTCTGGCCGTTCACTTCAACCCAGGCGTCACTGTTGTCAGCCTTGACGATCTTGTAAGGGACCATCTGGATGTCTTTCTGCACGACTTCTTCGTCGAAACGACGACCGATCAGACGCTTCACCGCATACAGGGTGTTGTGCGGATTGGTCACGGCCTGACGCTTGGCCGATTGGCCAACCAGAATTTCGCCATCGTTGGCGTAAGCGATGATCGACGGCGTGGTACGCGCGCCTTCAGCGTTTTCAATAACTTTTGCCTTGCCGTTTTCCAGCACGGAGACGCAGGAGTTGGTAGTCCCCAGGTCGATACCGATAATTTTGCCCATGTTCACTCTCCCGAAACTTTGGATTTGGTTGCCGCAGCAGTGGTGGCTAACTGCGGTAGCACTTAAACGCTTGACTTATAAATGGGGGCCTTGCGGCGGATTTCAAGCCTGCTCGTCAATCGAAGGCGAAACCGGCGCAGGCGCCTTGCTGACCACGACCATTGCCGGGCGCAGCAAGCGACCATTGAGCTGATAGCCCTTCTGGAACACCTTCAGAACGCTGTTCGGTTCGACATCGGCGCTCTCCTGCATGGCCATCGCCTGATGTTGAACGGCGTTGAACGGTTCGCCATGGGGATCGATCGCTTCAAGCTGATAACGCTTGAGGGTGTCCTGGAACATTTTCAGGGTCAGCTCGATGCCTTCGCGCATCGGACGGATGCTTTCGTCGTCCGGGCTGGACAATTCCAGGCCGCGCTCCAGGCTGTCGACGATCGGCAGCAGGTCGCTGGCGAATTTTTCCAGCGCGAACTTGTGAGCCTTCTCCACATCCTGCTCGGCGCGACGGCGGACGTTCTGCAGATCGGCGGCTACACGCAAAGCCTGATCCTGAGCGCCTGCCAGTTGCTCTTCGAGCACTTGTACACGAGCCGCCAGGTCTTCACCCGAAGCCTCGGGCGCCTGGTTGGCGTCTGGGTTTTGCGTATCCACTGTCTGTTCGTCAGCCATAGATTTCTCCTTTCAATTTCGTCCGCGAGCTCAACTCGCGCTTCTGCCCAGCTATATGGGGCCGCAAAATCCGGCTTCAAGGGGGTTAATGTGATTAACCCTACAAAAAGCTCTGCATTGGCATTCCCGGACGCACTGAGGATTTCGTCGGATCAAGCGAAAGGAGCTAAGCGAGGGCATTGTCAGCCGGAAACAAAACACTGTATAAATAACCAGACCTAACACCTGGGAGCGACCCATATGCTGGTGCACCTGTCCGTACACAACTACGCCATCGTTGAACATCTCGATCTCGAACTCGATCGCGGGATGAGCGTGATCACCGGGGAAACCGGCGCGGGCAAGTCGATCATGCTCGACGCGCTGGGCCTTACCCTGGGTGATCGCGCCGACAGCGGCGTGGTTCGCCCCGGCACCGACAAGGCCGACATCCTGGCCACCTTCGATCTGGCCGACATTCCGGAAGCCAGCGCCTGGCTGGCCGAACGCGACCTCGAAAACGACGGCCCGTGCATCCTGCGCCGGGTAATCACATCCGAAGGACGCTCGCGCGGCTACATCAATGGCACGCCCTGCCCGCTTGGCGATCTCAAGGCGCTGGGCGAGCTGCTGATCGACATTCACAGCCAGCACGAACACCAATCCCTGCTCAAGACCGACACCCATCGCCGCTTGCTCGACGAGTACGCCGGAGCCACGGACCTTGCCCGCCAGGTGCAGCTTGCCGCACAGCGCTGGCGCCAGACTCGCCAGGAGCTGGATCGCCTCTCCAACTCCGGCGACGAACAACGCGCCCGCCACCAATTGCTCAGCTACCAGCTCGAAGAGCTGGAAAACCTCGGCCTCGGCGACAACGAACTGGAACAGCTTGAACAAGAGCACAAGAACCTGACCAACGCCGAGACCTTGCTGGGTATTTGCCGGCAAGTCGTCGAACAGTGCAGCGAAAGTGATTCCGGCAATGTGCTGAACGCACTCACTGCCAGCCTCAACCGATTGTCCAGTGTGAACAACTCGATCGGTGCACTCGGCGAGGCCAGCAGTCTGCTGACCAGCGCGCAGATCCAGGTAGAAGAGGCCGTGGGCGAACTGAACCGCTTTCTCGACAACTTCGACGCCGATCCGGCACGCCTTCAATACCTCGAAGAGCGGCTCGATGCGATCTATACAATGGCCCGCAAGCACCGCATCCAGCCGACCGAAGTCGCTGAGATGCAACAGAGGCTGCTCGATGAAATCGAAACCCTGAATGCCAACGACGAATCCATCGAGCGCCTGAGCGACGAACTTTCCTCCTACGCTCGCCATTATCAGGAGAAAGCCCGAGAGCTGAGCGATTTGCGTCATCAAGCCTCAAATAGCCTGGCCAGCGCCGTGGAACAGGAGATTCAGCGCCTGGGCATGCCGGGTGGGCGCTTCACCATCGAACTGCGTCCAAACAGTAGCGACGAACTGCTGCCTAACGGACTTGAGCAGGTTGAACTGCTGGTCAGCGCCAACCCGGGCCAACCATTGAAAGCTTTGGCAAAAGTCGCATCCGGGGGCGAACTGTCGCGGATCAGTCTGGCGATCCAGGTCATCACCGCGCAGACATCTCGTGTTCCCACCCTGGTGTTCGACGAAGTGGATGTTGGTATCGGTGGTCCGACCGCGGAAATCGTCGGCCAGTTGCTGCGCAGGCTCGGGGAGCGCGGGCAGGTACTGACCGTCACCCACTTGCCACAAGTGGCAGCGCAAGGTCATCAGCATCTATTTGTGCACAAGGTACGCGGCGAAGATGCCACCCGCACCGCCGTTTCCAGACTGAGCAAAAACGACCGCGTCGAAGAAGTCGCACGGATGCTGGGGGGCATCGACCTCACCAAGGAGTCCCTGGCTCACGCCAGGAAAATGGTGGTCACCGCAAAAGCTTGAATAAAGGCAGAAAGCACGAAGGCGACCCTGGGGTCGCCTTCGCTCGTTTCGCGAACTGATGCCCGCGCGACATGCTTACTTTTTCTTGCGCACGTATAGCACCAAGTTGTGATCCACCAAATCGAAGCCGTGTTTCTCGACAATCGCCTTCTGAAGCTTCTCGATTTCCGGATCAAAGAACTCGATTACCTCACCGTCATCGACACAGACCATATGGTCGTGATGCTTGCCGTCGTCCAGCTCGAAGACCGCATGGCCTCCATCGAAGTTGTGTCGCACCACCAGACCAGCGGCCTCGAACTGAGTCAGAACACGGTAAACCGTGGCCAGACCGACATCCTCACCAGCCTCCATCAGCGCCTTGTAGACATCCTCGGCACTCATGTGCCGCTTCTCGGCGGAATCGAGCATTTGCAGAATTTTGACCCGTGGCAGGGTCACTTTGAGGCCGGCTTTGCGTAGTTCGCTATTTTCAACCATGGTCAGCTTTCTCGCGATGCTGCTTCGCAGCTTCTCTTAATACGGGTATGATCGGCGTTTACGTTGTCCCAGCCAAGATAGTGGAAGTCGCCCACCGATGCAAAACACCAAGCTCTTGCTAACCAGTTTCACCCTTGTGGGACTGCTCGCACTCGCCGGTTGTTCATTCCCCGGGGTTTACAAAATCGACATCCAGCAGGGCAATGTCGTCACGCAGGACATGATAGACCAGTTACGCCCGGGAATGACCCGCAAGCAAGTACGGTTTATCATGGGCAACCCTCTGCTGACCGACACATTCCATGCCGATCGCTGGGATTATCTGTATAGCCTGCAACCCGGTGGCGGTGAACGCCAACAGGAACGCATCAGCGTTATCTTCAACCCAAATGATCAGCTTGTCAGCCTCTCCGGTGATTTCATGCCAGGCGTGAGCCGTGACGAAGCCATTCTCGGCAAGGACAGCGGCACGACAGTGGCTACCCCGGTAGAAAACGTCGAGAAGCCAAAGCCGGAAAAACCGGTCAAGCCAGGTTCGTTGCTGGATCAGATCCAGAAGGACGTCGACGGTGTAGAAACCGCTCCAGTCCCGACACCTGAACCGCTGGACACCTCGCCGCAGTAATTGGCGAATTAAAAAACCCGGCATGTCCGGGTTTTTTAATGCCTGGCGTTCAAGCCACTCACTGATTCCGGGCTTTGGCCTCGGCAGCTTTTGCCGCGCGCAGTCGGCGCACCTCTTTCGGATCAGCCAACAGTGGTCGGTAAATCTCGATACGATCCCCCACCTGAACTGCCCGACGCTCTGGATCGGCCACAACCTTGCCAAAGATACCCACCGGGCAGGCGGCAAGATCCAGCTCAGGAAACTCTGCCCCTACACCAGACTTGAGCACGGCCGCCCGAACCGTAGTGCCGACCGGCACCGCGAGTGAAAGCAGTACCTGCCTGTCCACAGCGGCGTACACCACTTCGATATCGATCACGACTTCAACCATGAATCTGCTTGGCGCGCTGACAGAACGCATCCACCAGGGTATTGGCGGCCTGATTGAACAATGGCCCCAGGGTGGCACGAACCAGCGGCCCGGCATAATCAAACGACAGATCAAGACTGATTTTGCAGGCTTTCTCGCCCAGCGGTTTGAACACCCACACGCCATGCAACTGATTGAACGGGCCTTCCTCGAGGTTCATTTCGATCGACTGACCGGGAACCAGGGTGTTACGCGTCACGAAATGCTGACTGAGCCCCCCCTTCGCCACTCCGACGCTCGCTCGCATGTGCTCAGGGGAGCTTTCCAGGACTTCTGCCGATGAACACCATGGCAGAAACTCCGGATAGCGCGCTACGTCGTTGACCAGGTCATACAGCGCCTGTGCCGGGTACGGCAGCAAGGCCGAACGTGAAATGTGTGTCGTCATGTCAGCGTCACTTCCACAGCTGGGCGGCAAACACTACGAGAATGCCGATGGGCGCCACATAGCGCATCAAGAACAAGGAAAGACCAAACAGCGCAGGGTTACGGATCGACAACTCGTCGCGCACCGCTTCACGCCCCATGATCCAGCCCGCAAACACCACGAAACACAAACCGCCAAGCGGCAACATGAGTCGCGAGGTGAAGAAATCGATCACGCCAAAGAAGTCGAGACCACCGGTTGCTCCCCATTGGTAGAGGTGGAACATCCCGCCTTCGCTCACGAAGAACTTGGCCTCCTTCCAGATATTGAAGGAGAACACCGTGCCCAGACCGACAAACCAGCAACTGAAAGCCAGCCAGAAGGTGACCCATGCACGACTCACCTTAGTGCGCTCGACCAGGTAGGCCACCATCGGTTCAAGCAGGGAAATCGCCGAACTCCAGGCTGCGACCGCCACCAGCACGAAGAACACTACGCCCATCAATTGCCCGAACGCCACGTTACCGAAGGCAAACGGCAGGCTGACGAACATCAGCCCCGGCCCTTCGCTCGGATTCAGGCCCGCCGCGAAAACAATCGGAAACAATGCCAGGCCGGCCACCAGGGAAACGAAAGTATCGAGCAGCGCCACGCCGACGACCGTCCCTGAAATCGACGAACTCTTCGGCATGTAGGCGCCGTAGATCATGATCGAGCCGACGCCCACGCTCAGGGAAAAGAACGCATGGCCCATCGCAGGCAACAAGCCGTCCAGAACCTTTTCCGGGTGGAAGTCGAACATGAAATGTACGCCTTCCATGAAATGCCCGGTGGTCATGCTGTAGCCAAGCAACACCAGGATCATCACGAACAACAACGGCATCATGATGCGCAAACTGCGCTCCAGCCCGGCAACTACGCCCTTGGCGATCACTACCGCTGACAACAGCATGAAAATCGTGTGCCAAAGTGTCAGCCGCCAGGGATCTGCGATCACATTGCCGAAGTAAGCCCCCACCTGATCCGGGGTCACTCCCTGGAAGTCGCCACGCCCCATGTCGATGATGTAATCCAGCGACCAGCCGCCGACAACGCTATAGAAAGACAGGATCAACAACGCCGTGATCATCCCGGCAAATGCTCCCCAGGACCATTTCGTCGAGTGCCCCGCCTCGACCGCCAGCGTCTTCAAGGCATTGGCCGGGCTCTGCCGGGCACGCCGGCCGATCAGGGTTTCGGCCAGCATGACCGGTACGCCAATCAGCGCGATGCAGGCCAGAAACATCAGCACGAAGGCGCCGCCGCCATAGACGCCGACCATGTACGGGAATTTCCAGATACTACCCAGCCCCACGGCCGAACCGGTCGCGGCGAGTATGAAGACCCAGCGGCTAGCCCAACTGCCGTGGACAGAAACCTTGTCTGTCGACATCGTTATCACGCCCAAGCGTTCAAAAAAGAGGCCGCATTGTCCGGGATTCAATCAACCTGCTCAAGCATGTAGCAACACCGTAGCCGACTCGCGTGCAACTCCCTATAATGCCGCCCCTATGGCTAAACAGAAGAAACACCCAACAGGGACCATCGCGCAAAATAAAAAGGCGCGACACGATTACTTCATCGAACATCGGTTCGAGGCTGGTCTGGTCCTGGCCGGCTGGGAAGTAAAAAGTCTGCGGGCAAGCAAGCTGCAGCTGGTTGACAGTTACGTGCTGCTCAAGGATGGCGAAGCCTGGCTGCTCGGCAGCCACATTACGCCCCTGACGACCGCCAGTACCCACGTCATCGCCGACCCGGTGCGCACCCGTAAATTGCTGCTCAATCGGCGCGAGCTGGAAAAGCTGGCCGCGGCCGTGCAGCAAAAGGGTTACGCCTGCGTGTGCCTGTCCTGGTACTGGAGCAAGCACATGGTCAAGTGCGAGATCGCGCTGGGCAAGGGCAAGAAGGAATACGACAAGCGCGATACCGAGCGCGAACGCGACGCCGGTCGCGAGTTGCAGCGCGCGGTGCGCAACAAGGGCAAGGAAGACTGATTCTCCTGTCCTGACGCGACTTTGTGGCGAGGGAGCTTGCTCCCGCTGGGGTGCGAAGCGCCCCTCGCTTGACGGCGTCCTTCACTATTTCTGCTGACGACTGCTGCGCAGCCGAACGGGAGCAAGCTCCCTTGCCACAGTAAGAGCTCCCTCGCCACGATCAAGCTTTCGCCTCACATCCCCTTGCGCCGCTCCGCCCGGGCCATGCGCTGCACTTCCTGACGCACTTCTTCCAGCACCTCCTGCACATACAAAATGTGTCGACTGGAAACTTCCCGTGCCTGCTCCGCCCGCCCCTCGATAATCGCCTGATACAACTCCCGGTGCTGCGCGATCAACATGTCGCGGGTTTCAGTGCGCTGCTTGTACATGCCACCGATGTTCGTCACCACGTTGCGCTTGAGCAGATCGAACAGCCCGCGAATGGTGTGCAACAACACGGCATTGTGGCTGGCCTCGGCGATCGCCAGGTGAAACTTGGCGTCCGCGGCCCCCTCTTCGGCACGACTCACCTCTTCGTGACGGCAATAGCAGTCCTGCAATTCGTTGAACGCCGCGGTCAGCCGCTCGCGATCCACATCCGTGGCACGCAGCGCCGCGTAATAGGCGCATGACGCTTCCAGCGTATGGCGAAACTCCAGCAGATCGCGCTGCGCCTCAGGATTGCTTTCCAGCAGATGCAACAAGGGATCACTGAAGGTGCTACCCAGCGATTCCACCACGTAGTTGCCGCCGCCCTGGCGACTGACCAGCAGGCCCTTGGCGGTCAGCTTCTGAATGGCTTCGCGCAAAGAAGGGCGTGACACACCAAATTGTTCGGCCAACGCACGCTCGGCCGGCAAGCGCTCACCGGCCTTCAGCGTGCCCTCGAGGATCATGCCCTCAAGCTGCTCGACAATATCGTCAGACAAACGGCGCTGACGAATCTGATCAAACCCCATAACTCGATTACTCCACGATCCGACAGCTCGCCGGGGCTCTATTCTGGCCTATCGGCGCCGCGCCAGCACCTGCCATAGCGCATTTGGTCATACCAGGCAGACGACCTGCACGCTTCGCATTCGACAAAAGTTTTAGGGCGGCAAATTGACACACCGCCTACAAGGCTTTTACCCTAGCCAACAGCGATTGTAAATTGGTCTTACCAATTATCCAAGAACGCTGATCAGTGCCTGACCAACAACAATTAGGGGCCACCCCATATGCAAACCTGGCAACAGCTCTATACCCCGCTCGGCAGCCTCGGCCTGTCCGCACTCGCCGCCGTCATCCCCATCGTGTTTTTCTTCCTGGCTTTGGCCGTGTTCCGCCTCAAAGGGCATGTGGCCGGCAGCATCACCCTGGCTTTGTCGATCCTGGTGGCGATCTTCGCTTTCCAGATGCCGGTCGATATGGCGTTCGCCGCCGCCGGGTATGGCTTCGCTTATGGCCTGTGGCCGATTGCCTGGATCATTGTGGCAGCGGTATTCCTCTACAAACTGACGGTCAAGAGTGGCCAGTTTGAAGTCATCCGCAGTTCGGTCCTGTCGATCACCGATGACCAGCGCCTGCAGGTCCTGCTGATCGGCTTCTGCTTCGGTGCCTTCCTCGAAGGTGCGGCCGGCTTCGGCGCACCGGTGGCGATTACCGCAGCCCTGCTGGTAGGTCTTGGCTTCAACCCGTTGTACGCCGCCGGCTTGTGCCTGATCGCCAACACCGCGCCGGTGGCCTTCGGCGCTTTGGGCATTCCGATCATTGTGGCCGGGCAAGTGACCGGCATCGACGCTTTCAAGATCGGCGCCATGACCGGTCGCCAACTGCCGCTGCTGTCGATGTTCGTGCCGTTCTGGCTGGTGTTCATGATGGATGGCCTGCGCGGCGTGCGGGAAACCTGGCCGGCTGCATTGGTGGCAGGTGCGAGCTTCGCCGTTACCCAATACTTCACCTCGAACTTCATTGGCCCGGAACTGCCGGACATCACCTCGGCCCTGGCCAGCCTGATTTCCCTGACCCTGTTCCTGAAAGTCTGGCAACCGAAACGCGCCGCCGGCCAACATATCGTCGGCGCCGTCTCGGCCTCCGTGGTGAGCGCCAGCGTTGGTGGTTTCGGCCAGAAGCGCACAACCGTGGCTTCGCCTTACAGCCTTGGGGAAATCTTCAAGGCCTGGTCGCCGTTCCTGATCCTGACCGTACTGGTCACCATCTGGACCCTGAAGCCGTTCAAGGCGATGTTCGCCGCCGGCGGTTCGATGTACAGCTTCGTATTCAACTTCGCCATCCCGCACCTGGACCAGATGGTGATCAAGGTCGCACCGATCGTGGCCGCGCCCACCGCCCTTCCGGCAGTGTTCAAGCTGGACCCGATTTCCGCCACCGGCACGGCGATTTTCTTCTCGGCACTGATCTCCATGCTGGTCCTGAAGGTCAATCTCAAAACTGGTCTGACCACTTTGAGAGAGACCTTCTACGAACTGCGCTGGCCGATCCTGTCCATCGGCATGGTGCTGGCGTTTGCCTTCGTCACCAACTACTCGGGCATGTCCTCGACCATGGCTCTGGTACTGGCGGCGACGGGTGCAGCGTTCCCGTTCTTCTCGCCGTTCCTCGGCTGGCTGGGTGTGTTCCTCACCGGTTCCGATACTTCGTCCAACGCCCTGTTCAGCTCGCTGCAAGCGACCACCGCACACCAGATCGGTGTCAACGACACCCTGCTGGTGGCGGCGAACACCAGCGGCGGCGTGACCGGTAAAATGATTTCGCCACAATCGATCGCCGTGGCCTGTGCCGCGACCGGCCTGGTGGGCAAGGAATCGGATCTGTTCCGCTTCACCCTCAAGCACAGCCTATTCTTTGCAACGATTGTCGGCTTGATCACGTTGGCCCAGGCCTACTGGTTCACCGGCATGCTGGTGCACTAAGGACTACAGGCAACACGATAAAAACCGACGCTGGGCCACGCCCCCGGCGTCCGCTATTCACACCCCGGTCTGTAAGGCTGCTGAAAGCTTGCCGCTCTATATTCAGCAGCCTCGACAGACGAATAACCGGGACCACCCGGAGACCGCCTGATGAGCGAGCTTTTTTACAACGCCGTGCCGAATGCGACCCGTGTCGCCCCGCCACTGCCCGAGCCTCGGCAATACCCCAGCGAGAAACCGTCGCGGGTCTACCTGTTCGGGACCTGCGTGGTTGACTTGTTCTACCCGCAAGCCGGGATGGACGCGATCCACCTGCTGGAGCGCGAAGGCATTCGTGTCGATTACCCGCAAGGGCAAAGCTGCTGCGGCCAACCGGCCTACACCTCGGGTTACACCGAACAGGCACGGACCGTGGCGCGCTCGCAACTGGCGCTGTTTGCCGGCGACTATCCGGTGGTGGTGCCGTCAGGTTCTTGCGCGGGCATGCTGCGCGAACATTACGCCGACTTGTTCAAGGACGAGCCGGAGACGTTGAAACAGGTTCAGGCCCTGGCGGCCAGAACCTACGAGTTGGCCGAGTTCCTGTTGTTTGTCTGCAAGGTGCAGCTCAAGGACAGCGGCGAGCCCGTAAAAGTGGCGCTGCACACCTCGTGCTCGGCACGCCGCGAGATGAACACCCACCTGCACGGCCGCGAATTATTGGCGCAGTTGAGCAACGTGGAACGGGTCGACCACGACCACGAAAGCGAATGCTGTGGCTTCGGCGGGACATTCAGCGTCCGTATGCCAGACATTTCCGGCGCGATGGTGGCTGACAAGACCCGGGCGTTGAAGGAATCCGGCGCGCACAAGGTATTGAGTGCCGACTGCGGCTGCTTGATGAACATCAACGGCTCGCTGGAAAAACAGCAGGAAGCGTTGCGCGGTCAGCATCTGGCCAGCTTCCTCTGGCAGCGTACCGGAGGTGCCCGATGAGCACTTCCGCGATTATTCCTACGGTTGCCGTAGAAGAAGATTTCCGCACCCGCGCCCACAAGGCGCTGGGTGACGCGCAATTGCGAAACAACTTTCGCAAGGCGATGGATTCACTGATGAGCAAACGGGCAGCGGCGTTCAGCGATGCCCACGAAAGAGAACACTTGCGCGCACTGGGCAATGCAATCCGTGCCCGCGCGCTCTCCAAGTTGCCCGAGCTGCTCGAGCAACTGGAACAGAACCTGACCCGCAACGGTGTGACAGTGCACTGGGCGGAAACGGTGGACGAGGCCAATGGCATCGTCCTCTCGATCATCCGCGCTCACGAGGGGCGGCAAGTGATCAAGGGCAAATCGATGGTCAGCGAAGAGATGGAGATGAACCATTTCCTCGCTGATCGGGGCATTGAATGCCTGGAATCGGACATGGGCGAGTACATCGTCCAGCTCGACCACGAGAAGCCTTCACACATAATCATGCCGGCAATCCACAAGAATGCCGGTCAGGTCGCGTCCTTGTTCCACGACAAACTTGGCGTGGAATACACCAAGGACGTTGACCAACTCATTCAGATCGGCCGCAGAGTCCTGCGGCAGAAATTCTTCGAAGCGGACATCGGCGTCTCCGGTGTCAACTTCGCCGTGGCCGAAACCGGCACCCTGCTGCTGGTGGAAAACGAAGGCAACGGCCGCATGACCACCACTGTGCCGCCTGTGCACATCGCCGTCACCGGTATCGAAAAGGTCGTGGAAAACCTGCGCGATGTGGTGCCACTGCTGTCGCTGCTGACCCGCTCGGCCCTGGGCATTCCGATCACCACTTACGTCAACATGATCTCCGGCCCGCGCAAGGAGCATGAACTCGACGGCCCGCAGGAAGTGCACCTGGTACTGCTCGACAATGGCCGCAGCCAGGCCTTTGCCGACAGCGAACTGCGCCAGACCCTGAACTGCATTCGTTGTGGCGCCTGCATGAATCATTGCCCGGTCTACACCCGAATCGGCGGTCATGCCTATGGGGAGGTTTACCCCGGCCCTATCGGAAAAATCGTCACCCCGCACATGGTCGGCCTGGCGAAAGTCCCGGATCACCCGAGCGCCTCGTCGCTGTGCGGCGCCTGCGGTGAAGTCTGCCCGGTGAAAATCCCGATCCCTGCTTTGCTGCGGCGCCTGCGCGAAGAAAACGTCAAGGCTCCCGACAGCCCCCATCAAGTGATGCGTGGTCAGGGCAGCAAGTATTCGCGCAAGGAGCGGTTCATCTGGAATGCCTGGGCGAAGCTCAACAGCTCGCCGACGTTGTATCGCCTGTTCGGATTCTTCGCCACCCGTTTGCGCGCCCTCACACCGAGCAATGTCGGCCCGTGGACGCAAAACCACAGCGCCCCCAAACCCGCCGCCCGCTCACTGCATGACATGGCCCGCGAGCATTTGGCCAAACAGGGAGACCGTCGATGAGCGCCAAGCAAAATATCCTCGCCAAACTGCGTAAAAGCCTGACAGGTACCACGCCAGTGGCCGACAACTTCGATGTCGATCTGGTGACCCAGCCTTACACCTACGCGCCTGAACAGCGCATTGCGCAACTGCGCAAATTGATGGAAGCGGTGCACACGGAAATCCATCTGACGTCCGGCCAGGAATGGCCAGCTCTACTCGCACAATTGCTGCGCGATCGCCAGTTGCCGAGTCTACTGATCGCGCCGACGACACCCCACGGTCAACGGATCACACAACACTGGGCGAACAATCCTGACCTGCCAATGCTCAAGGCCTACGACCGCCCGGTTGAAGAATGGAAGGCCGAGCTGTTCAACGACACCCCGGCCAGCCTGACCGGCACCCTCGGTGCCATCGCGGCAACCGGCAGCCTGATTATCTGGCCGACCCGGGAAGAGCCGCGCTTGATGAGCCTCGCGCCACCGGTGCATTTCGCCCTGCTCAAGGCCAGCGAAATCCGCGATAACTTCTATCAGGTGCAACAGGAGTTCGAATGGGCCCAAGGCATGCCGACCAATGCGTTGCTGGTGTCCGGCCCGTCGAAGACTGCCGACATCGAGCAAGTGCTGGCGTACGGCGCCCACGGACCGAAAGACCTGGTGGTGCTGATCCTGGAGGACCAATGAGTCTACCGGCCGCTTTCCTGCGTGATGCACAGCAACTGATTCCTCAAGAGCGACGCTTCGACGACCCGCTGTCGACCCTGGCCTTCGGTACCGATGCCAGTTTCTATCGGTTGATCCCGCAACTGGTGATCCGTGTCGAATCCGAAGAAGAAGTGGTGGCGCTACTGAAACTGGCACAGCGCGATCAAGTCCCGGTGACTTTTCGTGCAGCCGGCACCAGCCTCTCTGGTCAAGCCATCAGCGATTCGGTTTTGATCGTGCTTGGGGACAACTGGAACGCGCGCGAGATTCGCGGGCAAGGCACACAGATTCGCCTGCAACCGGGCGTGATCGGCGCCCAGGCCAACGCCTGGCTGGCGCCTTTCGGACGCAAGATCGGCCCGGACCCGGCCTCGATCAACGCCTGCAAGATCGGCGGTATCGTCGCCAACAATGCCAGCGGCATGTGCTGCGGCACGGCGCAAAATACCTATCACACCCTGGCGGGCATTCGCCTGGTGCTGGCCGACGGCAGCCGTCTCGACACCGAGGATGCCGCAAGCGTCACAGCGTTTCGCCAAAGCCACGCCGCGTTGCTGGAGCGCTTGGCGACCCTGGGTCGCGAGACTCGCGCCAACTCCGAGCTGGCTGCGAGAATTCGCCACAAATACCGTCTGAAAAATACCACCGGCCTGTCGCTCAATGCCCTGGTGGATTTCGACGAGCCTGTGGATATCTTGAGCCACTTGCTGGTGGGCTCCGAGGGCACGCTCGGGTTCATCAGTGCCGTGACCTACGACACCGTGATCGACCACCCGAACAAAGCCTCGGCCCTGATTGTGTTCCCGGATGTCGAGACCTGCTGTAACGCGGTCACAGAGTTGAAAACCCAACCGGTGTCGGCCGTGGAACTGCTGGACCGGCGCAGCCTGCGTTCAGTGCAGAACAAACCCGGCATGCCGCCTTTCGTACAACACCTATCGAACAATGCCTGCGCCTTGCTGATCGAATCCCGCGCCGCGTCGTCCACCTTGCTGCACGAACAACTGGCGCAGATCATGGCGTCGCTGAAGACGTTCCCCGTGGAAAAGCAGGTCGACTTCACTGAAGACCCGCAGGAAAACGCCCGTCTCTGGGCCATCCGCAAAGACACCTTCCCGGCCGTCGGTGCGGTACGCAAGACCGGCACCACGGTGATCATCGAAGACGTCACCTTCCCGGTCGAACAACTGGCCATCGGCGTTAACCGCCTGATCGAACTGTTCGACAAACATCACTATGACGAAGCGATCCTTTTCGGACACGCGCTGGAAGGCAATCTGCATTTTGTCTTCACCCAGGGCTTCAACAACGCAGAAGAAGTCGCCCGCTATCAGGCGTTCATGGACGACGTGGCGCAACTGGTGGCGGTGGAATTTGGCGGGTCGCTGAAAGCCGAACACGGCACCGGGCGCAACATGGCGCCGTTCGTTGAGCTGGAATGGGGCAGCGATGCCTACCAGTTGATGTGGCAGCTCAAGCGCCTGCTCGACCCCAACGGCATTCTCAACCCGGACGTGGTGCTCAGCGAAGACCCACAGATCCACCTCAAGCACCTCAAACCCTTGCCGGCCGCCGACGAGATTGTGGACAAGTGCATCGAATGCGGCTTCTGCGAACCGGTCTGCCCATCGAAAGGCCTGACCCTGAGCCCGCGCCAGCGCATCGTGATCTGGCGCGACATTCAGGCGAAGAAACGCGCGGGCATCGATACCGCCGAACTCGAAGCCGCGTACGAATATCAGGGCATCGATACCTGCGCCGCCACCGGCCTGTGCGCACAACGTTGCCCTGTAGGCATCAATACCGGCGAGCTGGTGAAAAAGCTGCGTAGGCGGAAGGCGACGCATACGAAAACCGCCAACTGGCTTGAAGGAAATTTCGCCACGGCACTGCAAGGTGCGCGCTTCACTCTGCATGTGGCCAATGGCGCGCGCCTGTTGTTGGGAGCGCCGCGTCTGGCAAAACTTTCCGCAGCCGTCAGCAAGCTGTCCAAGGGGAAAGTCCCGCTGTGGACCGATGCCATGCCCCAGCCTGAACGGCCGATCCGCTTCAGCCCGACGATCAACGATGAGCGCCCGCGCGTGGTGTACCTCGCCGCCTGCGTTTCAAGGGCCATGGGGCCGGCGGCGGGCGACACGGAACAAATGTCGCTGCACGACAAGACCCGAGGCCTGCTGGAAAAGGCCGGCTACCAGGTGGTATTCCCGGACAACCTGGACAGCTTGTGCTGCGGTCAGCCATTCGCCTCAAAAGGCTACGCCGAGCAAGCCGAGCACAAACGCCAGGAACTGATCGGCGCCCTGCTCCACGCCAGCCGTGGCGGGCTCGATCCGATCTACTGCGACACCAGCCCCTGCACCTTGCGCCTGGTTCAAGACCTCGGCGAGGTCCGTCTGGACTTGTACGACCCGGTACGTTTCATCCGCACGCACCTGATGGATCGCCTGGATTTCACGCCTCAGGAGGCACCAATCGCCGTGCACGTAACCTGCAGCACTCAGCACCTTGGCGAAAGTCAGGCGCTGATCGATCTGGCGCGCAAATGCAGCAAAAACGTGGTCATTCCCGAAGGCATTCACTGCTGCGGCTTCGCCGGCGACAAGGGTTTCACCACGCCGGAGTTGAACGCCCATTCGCTGCGCACGCTCAAGGACGCGGTACAACAATGCAGCGAGGGAATATCGACCAGCCGCACCTGTGAGATCGGTCTGACGCAACATGGCAGTATTGACTACCACGGACTAGTCTATCTCGTGGACCGCGTTACCCAGGCTAGGGTGCCCTGATAGCAGGATCTACAGGAAGGTGCATAGAGCTGCATTCCTTAACGCTACTTGCCGGAATCGACAGCTCTACAGTAGACAAACAGAACCCTGACGTGCCGCCGCAGTTCACTGATCAAGCCCCGTTAATGCGGGACTTTCCCAACACTCGGTAGTCCGATTTGATGGCCAGCAAAGCCTGGCCTTTCAGTCCAAGGAGATACACATGAATCGTTCTGTGCTTTTAGGTTTTTTCGTTGTTGCTTCCATGATGGCTTCCACTTCGTTTGCGGCCGAAAAAGACCAATGCGCGCTCAACCTGCAAACCATCGCAAACGGTAAGGCACAGATTCCCGGGGAAATGCTTGACCAGGTGGATGCCTCCGTCAAGAAAGCCAAAGCCGACCAGGCAAAAGGCACCAAGGCAGGTATTGATGATTGCATCGCCGAGACCAACCAAACCATCATGAGCCTGCAGGACGCGCACAAAGGCGCGAAGTAACTCAGTTCAAGGTTCAACCTTCGGGAGGGCCTTGTCGGCGTACATCAACAACGGAGTACTGGCAGCCGGGAGTTCAAAACCCGGCTGCGTCTGATACGAAGCAAACCAAAACCCGCCAGTTGCGGGTTTTGTTGCATCTGGGGTCTGGAAATGTGTAACCGCCCGCATCACTGGACAAAGCTCGACACATTTTCTGAAAAAACCGAATTCTTGCGTTGAATCGTAGTCTTTGAGGTAAGCCCGCATCAGATCGACGCTGATTTTTCCGGCTCGGCCTGGCCGTCCACTCATACGGCAGCACCGAGACTATCTGTTCAAGGAGATACCCATGAAACGCACCACACTCGCTGGCCTGTTCATTGCTGCTGCCATGCTGGCCTCTCCTGTATTTGCTGCGGACAACAACCTGTGTACGAGCAAGCTGCAAGAGCTAAAAGGCAAAGTGAATGCGCTGCCGGCGACCGCCACAAACACCTCAATGGAAATCAAAAGACTGATGTCCAGCGCCGAAGCCTCACAAGCCTCCGGAGACGACAAAAAATGCGTCACCGAGGCCACCCAGGCATTGGCACTCGCTGACAAACAGAGCAACGAACCAAACCCATGATCTGTGGTGGTCAACCTTCGGGTTGGCCTTCCGGGGCGTGATGACGTACACTGTACATGCCTGCTGCTCACTTGATTCAACGAGCATCAGGCTCGGGGCCGTTTAGGATTCGACGCCGGTTGCGAAACTTTAGGTGCATGCCGAGTTGGTAACAGAACTCGTAAATCCACTGTTGCAACTACTTATAGTTGCCAATGACGAAAACTACGGCCAGGAATTCGCTCTCGCTGCGTAAGCAGCCTTAGCCCTGAGCTTCTGGTACCTTCGGGTCCAGCAATCACCAGGGGATGTCTGTAAACCCAAAGTGATTGTCATATAGAACAGAATCGCCGTGCAGTACGTTGTGGACGAAGCGGCTAAAACTTACACAACTCGCCCAAAGCACCCTGCCCGTCGGGTCGCTGAGGGTTAACTTAATAGACACGGCTACGCATGTAGTACCGACAGCGGAGTACTGGCGGACGGGGGTTCAAATCCCCCCGGCTCCACCACTTCATCATCTAAAGACGTCCACGGACGTCTTTTTTTGTGCCTGAAATCCAGTGAAATCAAGGGTTTCAGCGCTACTGGGCTCCATAGATCGTTTTTGAGTTCCAGCCGATTTGGTATTCCCAGTGGTATTCCCGGCTACCCAGCGCTAATCTTGGGAATACCAAAAGGTGACATGGAGTACTTCTCATGTGCGCTCAAACCGCCCGCCTCTCGGACCGTCAGCTCAAGGCTGTCAAACCCAAAGACAAGGACTACGTCCTCACCGATGGTGACGGGCTTCAGCTGCGAGTCAGGGTCAATCGCTCGATGCAGTGGAATTTCAACTACAGGCATCCAGTAACGAAGAACCGAATCAACATGGCACTCGGTAGCTATCCCGAGCTTTCTCTTGCACAAGCCAGAAAGAAAGCGGTTGAGGCCCGAGAGCTGTTGGCGCAAGGCATCGACCCCAAAGCTCAACGCAACGAGCTGGTGCAAGCCAAACGAGCGGAGACAGAACACACGTTCGAGAACGTGGCCACGGCCTGGTTCGAACTGAAGAAAGATTCCGTCACACCGGCATATGCCGAGGACATCTGGCGCTCACTTACACTGCATATTTTTCCGAGCATGAAATCGACACCCCTCTCGGAAGTCAGCGCCCCGATGGTCATCAAGCTCCTACGCCCAATCGAAGCCAAAGGCAGTCTCGAGACAGTGAAGCGGTTGAGCCAACGGCTCAACGAGATCATGACTTACGGTGTGAACTCCGGGCTGATTTTCGCTAACCCTCTCAGTGGCATTCGGGCGGTATTCAAGAAGCCCAAGAAAGAGAACATGGCCGCGCTACGACCCGATGAGCTTTCCGAGCTCATGGTGGAAATCGCGAACGCCAGCATCAAGCGGATCACCCGCTGCCTGATCGAATGGCAACTGCACACCATGACCCGTCCTGCCGAAGCGGCTACCACCCGATGGGCAGACATCGACTTCGACAAACGCATCTGGACCATTCCGCCGGAGCGCATGAAGAAGCGTCGTCCACACACCATCCCGCTGACCGAACAGGCACTCGCCTTACTGGAGACGCTCAAGCCCCACAGCGGCCACAGGGAATACGTGTTCCCGGCAGATAGGAATCCTCGCACCCACGCCAACAGCCAGACTGCCAACATGGCGTTGAAACGCATGGGCTTCCAGGACCGCTTGGTCAGCCACGGCATGCGCTCCATGGCCAGCACCATCCTGAACGAGCATGGGTGGGATCCGGAGCTAATCGAAGTCGCGCTGGCGCATGTCGACAAGGACGAAGTCCGAAGCGCTTACAACCGAGCGGACTACATCGAACGCCGGCGTCCGATGATGGCTTGGTGGAGTGAGCACATCCAGAAAGCGGCCACTGGCAACCTGTCGGTATCTGCGATCAATCAAACCAGGGACCACAACGTCGTGCCGATACGGTGAGCGCTCACCGGACGCCGCCAGTAACCGAGAATGACTCCCCAGATGGAGTGATGGTTGATTTGGCGACAGCGGCGACACCGGCGACAACCCGCGTAATACCTGGTTTGCAGCATGGCGACAGAAGTGGCGACTGTCGCCGTTGCAAGCCTCCCTCTTGGGGCTTTCTCGGCCAAGCCCACGCGAGCGGGAAGGCTCCGCATTCCCACTCGCGTGGGCTCTGCGTAATTACATCTCACTTGACCACCTAATTGCATTGCCACTGACCAGTCATCTGCATTCGCGCTGACCAGCCGTTTGCAGTTGATGGATGTCAGCGGATGCCACTCAGCGCGAGTGCGTCAGCCAAGCACTGAAGGACTGCAACCGCCCCATAGCTGTCGGTGGCGAAAGGCAAGAATCGGCCGTTCTCCGCCGGTCGTCACTATGGCGTTTGCTGGTCAAGTCGAATGCAAACGGTTGATCAGCACGAATGCAGATGACTGGTCAGTGACGATGCAAATGGGTGGTCAAGTCCATGCAATTACGCAGGCTCACATTAAAAACCGACAAACGACCACCCGGCTATGGAAAACCACCGGACTCCAAGGTCTTCTAGCACTACCGATTGGCGCAAGAGTCGCCTCCAAAATATGGTTGACCGCGAGTAGAACGAGCGCTAAACCAGAACCGTACCAGCGCTGTCCTCGACAGCACCCAGGTAGCCAGAACCTTTGAGGCTACGCCAGATCGTGGTGGTTCACCCCAAGTGCGATTAGCGTCCGGCGGCTCGCACAGTCACAGCGATGTGATGGATGCCACTTCTTCCAGAATGCCCACTGCGGCAACTCATGCCCCCTCCTGGCTGCTCTGCAGCAACTTATCCGCGTGGCTATTTCTTGCGCCAACCTTTTGCCCGTCTCTTTGCCCCCTAAAGAGACGGGCGCTCCTACCGCTGCTGCAGCCCAACTCGTACAAGGCATTGCGGCATCCCCCCTCGTGACAATCGGCGTGACAAACACCGAATGCTCACTCGCCACAGCGATGCCGATGATGGTGCCGCAGCCCATGAAATGGACTGCACCTGACTGACAGTCAGGAATGCCCCGGTCATCGCTTCACTGCCTTCACCCGACTCAGGATCTCGCGGTGCCGGTTTCGTCAGCCAGTGCAGCCTCCACCCGCCCACCGCTATCGGTGTTCAGGAGGCCAGATCATGAGATGCCCAAGCTCCCGGTCGTAAGGAGTCGTCAGTCCCGCGTAAGTGGACAAACCTCACAGGTCGCAGGGGCCTTGATCCCTGATAACACTCAACAACCGTGGCGGGATGAGTGAGGACGAAGTCGATAATCTCAGGAGAATGGCTATGCAACTGTGCGAAGCGTTCGAGCCACCACAACCGTTGCTGGAATACCAGCAGGCGCCACTGCCCTACCCGGTCGAAGCACTCGGGGAACTGTTGGGCCCTGCGGTCGAACGACTGGCCGAGGTGATCGGCGTACCCTGCGCCATGGCGGCGCAATCGGTGCTGGCTACTACTGCCCTGGTGAGCCAGGGTCATGCCAATGTCCAACTCGATGGCCGAACCTATCCATTGTCCCTCTATCTACTGACGGTGGCGTCCTCGGGTGATCGCAAAAGCGCGGTGGATCAGCTGGCACTGAAGGCGGCGCGCGACTGGGAACGACAGCAGTGGACCCTGTATGCGGAAAAGCTCAAAGCCTATCGCGCCGCTACCAGCATCATGGCTAAACCCAAAACCTCAAAGAAACCCTCGGAGGCGGAAGGCGGCGAAGTATCCGAGCCGGTACCGCCGAGACTGATCATTGCCGAACCGACCATTGAGGCCCTGGTCAAAAGCCTGTGCCATGGTTTGCCCAGCATGGGCTTGTTCAATGATGAAGGTGGCCAGTTCTTGGGCAGCAGCACCATGAGCAAAGAAAATCTGCTCAAGGCAATCACCACCTTGTCGATGCTGTGGGATGGCAGCCCGATCGACCGGGCCCGCTCCATGGCCGGAGAAAGCCTGCGGGCCTATGATCGCCGCCTCAGCCTGCATCTGATGCTGCAGCCCTACCTGGCCAACCAGCTTTTCAACGACCCGGTAATCAATGGCCAAGGCATCCTCGGCCGTTGCCTGATCAGTTGGCCCGAGCGCCTGGTCGGCCAACGGCTCTACAAAGCGATCGACCTGAGTCGGGATGCCAGAGTCCAGCGCTACCAACAGCGGATCACCGCCCTGCTGCAACAGCCCTGGTCGCTTCACCGGGATGGCTCACTCAATCCCGCCACCCTGGAGCTGACTGCCCGTGCCCGCCGGGCCTGGATTGATATTCACGACACCATCGAGTGCCAGTCTGGCGAGTTCGGCGAGCTGGCCGGCGTCCAGCCTGTCGCGACCAAGGCGGCGGCGAACGTACTGCGTATCGCGGGCGTGCTGGCCATGGTTGAAGAGGCTAGTGCGTTGGACGAAGCACACATCCAGCGCGCCTCCACGTTGATGGATTACTACCTGGCCGAGATTCAGCGCCTGACCGAACGGGAGCCAGTCAATAGGCGATACGAAGAGGCAGATCGGCTGCTGCGCTGGCTGGTACAGAAAGGCTGGACCCACTTCAGCATCCGAGACATCAATCGCAACGGCCCTCGTTTTGCCCGCAAGAGCGCTGACCATACCGCCTCTTTATTGGTCGTACTGATCACTCATCGCTGGTTGAGCAGTCGCGACGGAACAACTTTCGAGGTCCGCCATGTTCCGCCTCAATGACGCGGTGCGCCGCTACCAGGCGCAACATCAACCACAGCCAGAATCGCGGCGTGTCGCCGCCTCTGTCGCCACCCTGTCGCCACGCGCTAGGCCAGAAACGACGCGGGTTGTCGCCACTGTCGCCGCTGTCGCCACACCACCTCTAGACCCTGCCAATCTCGCCCTGCTGATCGAGCAACTGCGTGAGGAAGGGGCACTGCTGCAACACCACGAGAACACCCTCCTGATCCGTCCGACACACTGGCAGCAGGTGGACAGGCTCAGCCCTCACTGGAAAGCCCTGCTGCGCTTTCTGCAAACAACCGAAAACGGTGATGACGATGGCTCTGGTCGGTCGGCGTGATGGTCGCAACTTTGGCTACGGCCGCCAGCTGAGCTATGCCGGCCCGCAAGCGCTCAAGGATTTGTTTGCCGGTGGCCACTTCGCCACGGTCAAAGCGCATAGCGATCGCTGGCAAGCGTTCGTGCGTTGGTGTCGGTCCGAGGGCGGCCCCGGTTACAACGATGCACGTCAGATCGATCGACGGACGCTGCAAGACTACGCCGCTTACCTGCGCCAGCAGATCCAGCAAGGTGAACTCTGCATCGCTACCGCGCAGAACCGCCTGAGCAGCGTCAACCGCACCCTCGCGGCGCTGCGCGGTGATCAGGACGTGAGGATCGCCAGTCCGAGCCAGGCGTTAGGACTGCAGCGCTCGAGCGTACGCACCCGCGCGCCGGATGGCCAAGACCGCCAACAGGTGCGGCGAGTGCTTGAGGTGCTTGGCGAACGGCAACATGAGCGGGTGGCGGCGATTGTCCTGTTGGCCCGAACAACCGGCATGCGCCTGCGCGAAGCGATCCTGGCCGACCTGCCACGCTTGCACCGCGAAGCCGAACACTTAGGCCGCATCAACATCCAGGACGGCACCAAGGGCGGCCGCTCAGGCGCATCAGCGCCGCGATGGGTCGCGGTAAATGAAGCGGTGAAGGCGGCGCTGCAGTTGGCTCGTAAGGCATCGCCGCCCCGCAGCCGCAACTTACTGGCCCGCGACGAAAGCTACGCCGCGTTTCTGCAACAGACCGTGCTCCCCGCCCGAGAAACGCTGCATGAACAAGGGCTGAAGGGTTTCCATGAACTGCGAGCAGCCTACGCCTGCGAGCGTTACGAACAGCTCACGGGCCACGCCGCACCAGTCAATGGTGGCCACTGCTATCGCATTGACCGTGAACTAGATCGACAAGCGCGTCAGCGGATTAGCCATGAACTTGGGCATAACCGGATCGATGTGGTGTCGGCCTACATTGGAGGGAGAGCGTGACCAAACCATTCGATATAGCGCTGTTCCTGAGCGGCGTACTGACCGGCTCGCAGGTCACGCAGCAACGACACCTACGGCAAGCCAGAATCATGCAAGCGGCCATTCAACAGCGATGGCAGCGAGACAATCCCTGGATCTGGCAGCTCAAGCATGTGCGCTGGTTTCTCACTCAGCACCTGAAAGACCATTCCGGCGCCACCCGGTATTACTATCGACTCACCGCTCTGCTGATCTGGAAGCGATTAGGGAACGGCCGGCAATTGCTGATGGATCGCTCGAATCGTGAGTAGGCAGCCTTCCAGGCACACTTGTCCGCCGTCATCTATCTCAGCGCGGATATCCTCTTGCTGATGAACCTGCTCGAAGCACACGCGGCAACGGCAAAAAGCGGCCAAAAGCAGTCACTAATCGCCAATACCTTCGGGAACTGAACCAAGGCGTCGAGGCAGTCAGCGCGGTGTACCGAAGACTGCCCAACGTCTTCAGCCAGGCTCGCACTGAGGAAGCCAATGTCTTTTCCATGGCGCTATTCGAACTAAATGTCTTGCAGACCAAGTACGTCGGGGACTATTTCCAAAAGAAGAATATATTCCAATTAGCAACCTCACAACGACAGCACACCGCTGTACAACCCGTAAGCCGCCAGGCCCGCACCGCAGATGACGCAGGTGAAAATCCCCTTCTCGAGGGTCGTGAATAGGGGCTGGCCCTGCTCATGCTTGGCCTTGGCGAACAGAATCACCCCGGGCGCATACAGCAATGCCGACAGCAGCAGGTACTTCAAGCCGCCGGCATACAGCAACCACAACGCATAACCGAGAGCGATACCGCCAATCAGCAGATCCTTGCCGCGCTCGACCGAGCCGCGTTCATAGGTTTCACCGCGCCCGCTCAACAGCACGGCATAGGCCGCCGACCACAGGTAAGGCACCAGGATCATCGACGAAGCGAGGTAGATTAGGCTGGTATAGGTGCTGGCGGAAAACAGCGTGATCAGCAGGAACAACTGAATCATCACATTGGTCATCCACAACGCGTTGACCGGCACAAGGTTGGCGTTTTCCCGGGTCAGGAACGCCGGCATGGTCTTGTCCTTCGCCGTGGCAAAGAGGATTTCGGCACACAGCAATGCCCAGGACAGTAAGGCACCCAGCAGTGAAATCCCCAGGCCGATGCTGATCAGCAAGGCCCCCCAGGGGCCGACGATATGCTCCATCACCGATGCCAGCGAGGGGTTCTGCAAGGTCGCCAGTTCCGGCTGGCTCATGATCCCCAGCGACAGCACATTGACCAGCACCAGCAAGGCCAGCACACCGAGAAAGCCGATGACCGTGGCCCGGCCCACATCGGCACGTTTTTCCGCCCGCGCCGAATAGACACTGGCGCCCTCGATGCCGATGAACACGAACACGGTGACCAGCATCATGTTGCGCACCTGGTTCATCACGCTGCCGAAATCCGGGTTGCTGCGTCCCCAGATGTCGCGGGTAAAGATCTCGGCCTTGAAGGCCACGGCAGCGATGACCACGAACATCAGCAGCGGCACGATCTTGGCCACGGTGGTCAGCAAATTGATGAACGCCGCCTCCTTGATCCCGCGCATCACCACAAAATGCACGATCCACAGCAGCACCGACGCACAGCCGATGGCGACTGGGCTGTTGCCTTCACCGAAAACCGGAAAGAAAAAACCCAGGGTGCTGAATAGCAAGACAAAGTAGCCGACGTTACCCAGCCAGGCGCTGATCCAGTAGCCCCAGGCCGAGGAAAAGCCCATGTAGTCGCCGAAACCCGCCTTGGCGTAGGCGTACACCCCCGAGTCGAGTTCCGGCTTGCGGTTGGCCAGGGTCTGGAACACGAACGCTAGGGTGAGCATGCCGACGGCTGTGATCGCCCAACCAATCAGGATCGCCCCCGCATCGGCTTGGGCCGCCATGTTCTGTGGTAGGGAAAAAATGCCGCCGCCAATCATCGACCCCACGACCAGGGCGATCAGCGCGCTCAGGCGAAGCTTGTGCGTGGGTTGCGACATTTTGGCGCCTCCTGTTGCCTGACGAGTATTCGGGTTAACTTAGCCATTAAGTAAATTGGTAAAGCGTAATAACGTTTATTAGATAATGCCAATTTTCGTCCTTTATTAATATTCGATGAACCCCGGGTCATCCATATAATCAATTGCTTTATGCGTGACTATTAATACAACAATTGCGTACTGGAAATTCGCCGGGAAAATTTGCTTATCAAAGAAAACGAACTAGCGTCATATATCCAAGTAATACGATGAATTTCCAGTTTGGCAATGTGAAGCCTCTGGAGCGGGCCTTTCAGAAAGTCGACCGGTGCCTGCAAACAGTTGGAACTTCGTTTTAACAATGTAGCCACGCACTGATCCAGCCAGCTGATTGAGTTGTCAACAGAACTATGCTGTGAACCCTCTTCACCTGCAATGGAGTCATGCAATGTCTGAAGCTCCCGGAAAACTTCGACTGGGCGCTCTGGTCGCCCTGGTAGTCGGCTCCATGATCGGTGGCGGGATTTTTTCGTTGCCACAAAACATGGCCGCCAACACCTACCTGTCGCTGATCTACCTCGCCACCTCGATGATCCTGGTGCCGTACCTGTGGTCGGCGGCTTACGCCCTGCCGCTGGCGGTGCGCGGCGAAAGCTACGAAGGCGCGGCGGGCGAGCGGCAGAAGGATCTGATCATCGGCGCCGTGGCCCTGATCTACGCGATCTGGCTGCTGTACGCCGGCGGCATCAAGTACCTGCTGCTGTCCGCCCTGCTCTACGCCCCCGGCGTGATCCTGTTCGCCAAGGCCAAGCTGGAAATCGGCAAACCGGTTTTCACCCACGTCGAGAAGCTGATTTTCGCTACGGTGGTCGGGGGTGCCGTGGTGGCGGCCTACGGTCTCTATGACGGCTTCCTGACTCTTTAGCTTCTGTTTCTGGAAGCACTGTTTTGACATCTGGAGGATCACTGTAATGACCACGGAAAAAGTTAAGTACGGCGTCCATTCCGAAGCCGGCAAACTGCGCAAAGTCATGGTTTGCTCCCCAGGACTTGCCCATCAGCGGCTGACCCCGAACAACTGCGATGAACTGCTGTTCGATGACGTGCTGTGGGTGGCCCAGGCCAAACGCGACCACTTCGACTTCGTCACCAAGATGCGCGAACGCAACATCGATGTTCTGGAAATGCACAACCTGCTGACGGACATCGTCGCCATCCCCGAAGCCCTGGACTGGATCCTGGAGCGCAAGGTCACCGCCAACTCGGTGGGCCTGGGCCTGATCAACGAAACCGCCTCGTGGCTGCGCAGCCTGCAGCCGCGCAAGATCGCCGAGTTCCTGATCGGCGGCGTATCGGGCGATGATCTGCCGACCAGTTTTGGTGGCAAGGCCATCGAGATGTTCCGCGACTTCCTCGGCAACTCCAGCTTCATCCTGCCGCCGCTGCCCAACACCCAGTTCACCCGCGATACCACCTGCTGGATCTACGGTGGCGTCACCCTCAACCCGATGTACTGGCCGGCGCGCCGCCAGGAAACCCTGCTGACCACCGCCATCTACAAATTCCACCCCGCGTTCACCAACGCCGACTTCCAGATCTGGTACGGCGACCCGGACAAGGACCATGGCAACTCCACCCTTGAGGGCGGTGACGTGATGCCGATCGGCAACGGCGTGGTGTTGATCGGCATGGGCGAACGCTCGTCGCGGCAGGCCATTGCCCAACTGGCGGTGAACCTGTTCAAAAACAAAGCCGTCGAGAAAGTCATCGTCGCCGGCCTGCCGAAATCCCGCGCGGCGATGCACCTGGACACCGTGTTCAGCTTCTGCGATCGCGATCTCGTCACGATCTTCCCGGAAGTGGTGAACCAGATTGTCGCCTTCACCCTGCGCCCCGATGAAAGCAAGGCGGGCGGCATCGACATCCGCCGCGAAGAAACCAGCTTCCTCGATACCGTCGCCCAGGCCCTCAACCTCAAGACCCTACGCGTGGTGGAGACCGGCGGCAACAGCTTCGCCGCCGAACGCGAGCAATGGGACGACGGCAACAACGTGGTGGCCGTGGAGCCAGGCGTGGTCATCGGCTACGACCGCAATACCTACACCAACACCCTATTGCGCAAGGCCGGCGTGGAAGTCATCACCATCAGCGCCGGCGAACTCGGCCGGGGACGGGGCGGCGGCCACTGCATGACCTGCCCGATCATCCGCGACCCGATTGACTACTAACCTGTTCACCTTAGGAGATCCAAAATGGCGTTCAATATCCATAACCGCAATCTGCTGAGCCTGGAACACCACACCCCTCGCGAATTGCGCTACCTGCTCGACCTGTCCCGCGACCTCAAGCGCGCCAAGTACACCGGCACCGAACAGCAGCATCTCAAGGGCAACAACATCGCGCTGATTTTCGAAAAAACCTCGACCCGCACCCGCTGCGCGTTCGAAGTCGCAGCCTATGACCAGGGCGCCAACGTCACCTACATCGACCCGAACTCCTCGCAGATCGGCCACAAGGAAAGCATGAAGGACACCGCCCGTGTGCTCGGGCGCATGTACGATGCCATCGAGTACCGTGGCTTCAAGCAGGAAATCGTCGAGGAACTGGCCAAGTTCGCCGGTGTGCCGGTGTTCAACGGCCTGACCGATGAATACCACCCAACGCAAATGATCGCCGACGTGCTGACCATGCGTGAACACGCCGACAAACCGATCCACGAAATCAGCTACGCCTACCTCGGCGATGCCCGCAACAACATGGGCAACTCGCTGCTGCTGATCGGCGCCAAGCTCGGCATGGACGTGCGCATCTGCGCCCCGAAAGCCCTGTGGCCGGCGGACGACCTAGTGGCTCGCTGCAAGCAATACGCAGAAGAAAGCGGCGCGCGCATCACCCTCACCGAAGACCCGAAAGCGGCGGTCAAGGACGTGGACTTCATCCACACCGACGTCTGGGTGTCGATGGGCGAGCCGGTTGAAGCCTGGGCCGAACGTATCCAGCAACTGCTGCCGTATCAGGTCAACGCCGAACTGATGAAAGCCACCGGCAACCCGCGCACCAAGTTCATGCACTGCCTGCCGGCGTTCCACAACTGCGACACCAAGATCGGCAAGCAGATTGCCGAGCAGTACCCGCACCTGAGCAACGGCATCGAAGTGACCGATGACGTATTCGAGTCGCCGGCCTGCATCGCCTTCGAGCAAGCGGAAAATCGCATGCACACCATCAAGGCGATTCTGGTGTCGACGCTGGCTGACCTATAACGGCTCACTCAGCTCCCACTGACGGAACACAGTCAATGTGGGAGCTGGCCTGCCAGCGATGGCAACGCCGCGGTGCAACTGACAGACCGCAGCGATCCCATCGCGAGCAGGCTCGCTCCCACAAGGGATCGAGTCGAATGCTTTTGACCTGTCTAGAAGGACTGCACCATGCGTATCGTCGTTGCTCTGGGCGGTAATGCCCTGCTCCGCCGGGGCGAACCCATGACCGCTGACAACCAGCGCGCCAACATCCGGATCGCCACCGAACAGATCGCCAAGATCCATCCCGGCAACCAACTGGTCATCGCCCACGGCAATGGCCCGCAAGTCGGCCTGCTGTCATTGCAAGCGGCGGCCTACACCTCTGTCACCCCTTACCCGCTAGACGTGCTCGGCGCCGAAACCGAAGGCATGATCGGCTACATCATCGAACAGGAACTGGGCAACCTGCTGGACTTCGAAGTGCCCTTCGCGACCCTGCTGACCCAGGTCGAAGTCGATGCCAATGACCCGGCCTTCAAAAACCCGACCAAACCCATCGGCCCGGTCTACAGCAAGGCCGATGCGGAAAAACTCGCCGCCGAAAAAGGCTGGGCCATTGCCCCGGACGGCGACAAATACCGCCGCGTGGTCGCCAGCCCGAAACCCAAGCGCATCTTCGAAATCCGTCCGATCAAATGGCTGCTGGAAAAAGGCAGCATCGTGATCTGCGCCGGTGGCGGCGGCATTCCGACCATGTATACCTCGCCCGGCAAACTCGAAGGCGTCGAAGCGGTGATCGACAAAGACCTGTGCTCGGCACTGCTGGCCGAGCAACTTGAAGCCGATCTGCTGGTGATCGCCACCGACGTCAACGCCGCCTTCATCGACTTTGGCAAACCCACGCAAAAAGCCATCGCCCAGGCCCACCCCGACGAAATGGACAAACTCGGCTTCGCCGCCGGCTCCATGGGACCGAAGGTGCAGGCAGCCTGCGAATTCGCACGCCATACTGGAAAAGTCGCAGTGATCGGCTCGCTCGCGGACATCGAAGCGATTGTCCAGGGCACCGCCGGTACACGCATCAGCACGGCGACAACGGGCATCAGCTATCAGTAAACGAAACTGCGGGGCAGGCGTGCGGTCTGCCCTGATTCAAGACCTTTTGAAGGAGAGTCAACAATGGCAACGTTCGAGCCGGGTCACCTGCACATCGAGCGACACGCGCTGAACAAGGATGACGTCAGCTACAACATCTACCTCGATTATGAAGTCAGCCAGGACCCCAAGGAAGGCAAAGGGATGCTGTTCAAGATGCACGGCAGCATTCAGAACAAGGACATGAGCGAGTCGTTCTTCCTGCCCAAGGACATGGCCTACAACTTCGCCAGCAACGTCACCAAAATTGCCGAGAAGTACGGCATCCCGAAAACCCATAGCAACATCGGTTCGATCCATAAGCATTACGACGCGATGTTCGAAAATGTGCGGGGGCAGTTGAATATAAAGTCAGGCGACGCGGTCACCCCTGAGCGTCTGGGATAACCCAACACTGTATTTTAGCCACCTTAGCGTGCAGCACGTATCCTGCTTACAAAGAATCTAGTGTGTTGCATCGACCGGTGAAGCCACAGTCGATAGCAGCCCTTCGCGACAGTCAGCTATCGGCCGATTCTGTTGAAAAAGTCGGTTTTCTCCAAATGCCGTAGGATGGGTCAGTGAAAGCGCCTCTTCAGCACGCTTCTGCGTGAAATCTCAGTCTGAAAGGCTCTGGCGGATATTCAGGATTTCAATCTCCGACGCGTACTTTTCTGCCTTAAAAATCTCGCCCGACTTTTTCAACAGTATCGGCCAAAAGCAGTCACACTGCGCTTTCCACGTAAACGCTTGTGTGGGAGGGGACTCGCTCCTATGCATTCAAGGCGCCACTGCCATGAATACCGAAACATAGATTGATTCCGTTGATCCGGGCGCTGCACATATAAAGTACACGATGATCGACCGTGCCCAACCAAAGCCAGCGGTTGGAGGCTTGCTTAGCACCATGGGAATAAGGCCGCCCGCAGGCGGCCTGTCGCTAACAATGCCACTAGGGCAATGCGTACACCCTAAACAGTTTTCTCACGGTAGCGTTGGTCCCGCCCAAGTACTGGTCGTAGGCCTTTTCTATGAAGCCCGAGTAATAGGCTTCACTCAGGGCCATATCGACCAGCAAGCGGAAGTCTTCGTCATTGCGCTCCACGATCATCGCCACCGGCGAGTACTCGAAGATGCGGTCCAGGAGCATCAGGTTCTTGGCCGCGCCCTCCTTGGTGACTTCGTTGCGCAGCAGCATGCGTTCGGAGAAGAAGGCATCGGCCTTGCCCTCGGCGACCAACTTGACGCCCTCGTCATTGTTAGCCACGGTCACCAGCGAAGCGATCACGTTGAGCTGGCGCATCTGCTCGCGAATCCAGTCTTCGGTCACGCCCCCCTCCAGGGTCGCGTAGGTTTGGTTGGCCAAACCGTTGTTGATGCTGGCACGCCAGGTCGGGCCGGTATTGGCGACCTTGCCATTGAGCACATTGAGCAGCGGTTCGCGAGCATCGTTGCGCACCACGACCGAGAGGCCGGCGGTGTAGATCGGTATGGAGTAACTGATCATCTTGCGCCGCTCCAGGGTGGGCGGTGTCGGCGTGCAGAGGAGATCGACTTTACCCTGGCTCACGGCGTTGACCTCGTCCGAAATCTTGACGGGCTGGTAGCGCACTTGCAGGTCGGGCAGACCCAGCTCGCTCTTGAGCTTGTCGGCGACTTTCAGGCACAGGTCGATGGCGTAACCGCTGGCCTTGTCGCCTTCCTGCTTGCTGAAAGGGGCCAGGTCAGGCAAGTAGCCCAAGGTAAAGGTGTGGCTGCTGCGCACGCGTTCAAGGGTGTTGGCGCCGGCCACTAGCGGTAGCGTCGAGAGTGCGAAGGCAAGCAGCAGTCTGGTGATTGTGGCAAATGGTACGTTCATGTCCGGTTTCCCCGTATGCAGATGTCTGTGCAGTCCTGTTGGCCACGCCTAAGGGTTTGCGGCCCGGGCCTGGCTGGCCGCTGGCGCGTCGGTGAAGCGCTTGGCGAGGAATCCATAGAGCAGGTAGCCGAAAGCGAGCACCAGGGTGCCGCCCATCACTGCATCCTTGCCGCAGGCATACAGGGCGTACAAGGAGTACGTGACTGCAATCAGCAAGACCACCACGTTACGGGTGTGAATCGCTGACGAGACCCCGGCCTTGTGCATGATCACCAGCAGGCCGGTCAGCGCAGTGATGTAGGGGATCAGGTTGGTGACCGCCGCCAAGCTCACCAGCTTGCTGAACTGGGCGGCGGCGTCGGGCGAGATGGTCGACAGGGCCATGAGGGTCTGCAGCACGCCACAGACAATCATGCCGACGACGGGTGCATTCATGGCGTTGACCTTGCTGAACAGCTTGAGGAACAGGTTCTGGTCAGCCGTCATCTTCGCGGTTTGCGCCAAGGTAAATTGCCAGCCCAGCAGCGAGCCGACACAGGCCATGACCGCCAGGGCCATTACGATGTTGCCCACCATCGGGCTGAAAATCGTGGCGTAGACCAGCGCAAAGGGTGCGGAGGATTTGGCCAGCTCAGCGTTGGGAATGATGCCCTGGATGACGGTGGTCGACAGCACATAGACCACGGCGGCACCCAGGGTACCGAACAGGCAGGCCAACGGCACGTTGCGCTTGGGGTCTTCCACGGCATCGGTGGCCTGGGCCGCCGACTCCATGCCCAGGAAGGCCCACAGGGTCAGGGGAATCGCCTTGCTGATGGCTTCGGAGATCGCCAGGCTGTTCGGGTTCCAGGCGGCGGCCAGCACATCGGGCTTGAACCAGAACCAGCCGATGATGCTCAGGCCGGCTACCGGAATGATCACGCCCCACACCGTGAAGGCGCCGATCTTGCCGGTGATGCCCGGTCCACCGAAGTTGGCGAAGGTGGTCAGCCAGATCAGTGCGATCGTGCCGACGCACAGTGGAATCGCCCCCGTGCCCAGCCAGGGCACGAAGGCCGTCATGTAGCCCACCGCCGAAATGGCCACGGCCACGTTGGCGATGGCCAGGGACAGGAAGTACAGGTACGAGCAGAGGAAAAAACCCGACTTTGCATGGGCCTCTTCGGTGTAGGCGGACAAGCCACCGGAGCGTGAGCAGAAGACGCCGCACTGGGCAAAGCAGTAGGCGATGGCCATCGAACCAATCGCCGTGAAAATCCACGACAACAAAGAGACGGCACCCAGTTGCGCCATGTTGGTGGGCAGCATGATGATGCCCGAGCCCATCATATTGACCGTTACCAGCGTCGTGAGCCCCATCAGGCCCATTTTCTTGCTTGAATCAGCCATCGCAAACTCCTTGCCTTTTGCAGAGTTTTGAACCTGGGCCTGGCGACGTGCAGCACGCGGCCGGACAGGGGCTAATGCTTACTGCTTGACCACATAAACCTTGTAGATTGGGTGCCCTTGGCTGTCACGTTCGATCTCGACGCCATGGTTGTCGTGCTCGAAACCGGGGAAGCGGCCGTCAAAGGTCTCCATTGCCAACAGGTAGTCGACGATGGCTTTCTTGTCATTGCCTGCTTTTTCACCTGGCATCATCAGCGGAATGCCCGGTGGATAGGGGACGATCTGCACGGCAACGGTGCGATTGACCATGTCGCGTACAGCAATCTGTTCGATTTCACCTTTAACCAGGTTGGCAAAGGTGGCCCTTGGCGAGGACACTGGGTCGGGCAGCAAGGTGTAGGCTGCATCCATGTTGTGCAGCATCTTCGTGGCCAGCATGTCCTGGTGCATCTCTTCGGCCAGGTCCTTGAGGCCCATGCCGCTATAGCGGTCGCTATGACTGTCGACCAGGTCGGGCATCACCTGTTCGAGGGGCGAGTTGCCATCGTAATGTTTCTTGAACTCCATCAGGCCAGCCACCAGCGAACCCCATTTGCCCTTGGTCACGCCCAGGCTGAACAGCAGCAGGATCGAGTAAGGTTCGGTTTTCTCCACCACGATGCCGCGGCAGGAGAGGAAGGACGACACCAGCGGCGCCGGGATGCCGCTGTTCTCCATCTGCCCTTCGAGAGTTTGCCCCGGGGTGAGCACCGTGACCTTGATCGGGTCGAGCATGCAGTAATCGCTGCCCAAGTCGCCAAAACCGTGCCAGGTGGCCGTAGGTCTGAGCACCCATGCGTCGCCGTGGTGCAGCACTTTCGGATCGACGTCAGCAAAAGGCACGCCGTCGACCTGGTCCGGTTGCCAGACGCCGAACCACCAGTCCTTGGCGTTGCGCTGCTGCATTTCATTGTTCAGGCGCACCATAGCTTGGCGAAAGGCAATGGCTTCGCCGATGGATTCATCGGTGAGGTAGCCACCAGCATCGTTCATCATCTTCGCCGAGACATCGGTCGACGCGATGATGCTGTATTGCGGTGAGGTCGAGGTGTGCATCATGAAAGCTTCGTTGAACAGGGCTGGCTTGACCGGCACCTTGCCCGAGCGAATATGGATCATCGAAGCCTGGGACAGCGCCGCCAACAGTTTGTGGGTGGAGTGAGTGACGGTCACCGTGGCGTCATCGGCATGCCGCTCGCCGCGGTGCATGCCGTAGCGACCCTCGTACAAGGGATTGAAGCGGGCGTAGGCGTACCAGGCTTCGTCGTAGTGGATGCGATCGACGCTCTGACTCAGCTCGCGGGTGGTGGTCTGCACGTTGTAGCACAGGCCGTCATAGGTCGAATTGGTCAGCACAGCCAGCACCGGTTTCGCCGTCTTGTTGGTCGCCAATGGGCTCTCGGCGAGTTTCTGCGCAACGGCGGCAGGCGTCAGCTCGCTACGCGGTACCGGGCCGATCAGGCCGCGCGCATTGCGTCGTGGACGCAAGTACAGCGGCACCGCGCCGGACATGTTCAAGGCATAGTTCAGCGACTTGTGGCAGTTGCGGTCTACCAGCACCGCGTCGCCATCAGTCACCGCCGAATGCAGAACGATCTCGTTGCTCGCGGAGCTACCACCCACGGAAAAGAAGGTGAAGTCAGCGCCAAACACCCGCGCGGCATATTTTTCCGCTTCATCAATCGGGCCGGAATGGTCGTTAAGCGAGCCCAGCTCACCGACCGAAACGCTCAGGTCCGAGCGCAGCATCTGCTCACCGTAGAAGTCGAGAAACGCGCGCCCCACCGCGGTCTTCATGAAGGCGGTACCGCCGGTGTGGCCCGGGGTGTGCCAGGAGTATTCATGAGTGCCGGCGAAGTTCACCAGCGCGCCGAAAAACGGCGGCAGGATGCTGTCCAGGTAACGGCGGGCGGCGGCTTCGATACGCCCAGCGATGAACTCAGGGCTGTCTTCGGGCTGCCAGATAAAGCCGTCGATGTTCTCCACGAACGCCAGCGGTACCCGACTCTGATGCGCCCGGCTCATACCGAGCATGATCGGCAGCTGTGCGGTGCGCCGACGGATCAGCTGGATCAACTGCAGCGCCTGGTCCTGGTCGTTTTCGCACAGACCCCAGCCGATGATCGCGCAGCAGTAGGCCGAGTTGGCGCATACGGCGATTTCGGCCTCTTGCAGCGACCCGACCAGCTCCACTTCCAACTCATGTTCATGCAGGGCGGCCGCAATCGCCTGGACGCTGCGCAAAATGATGCTGTCGTTATGCTCCTGGGTGTTGGCCACGATCAGCACGGGGAAGCGCTGCGCCAAATCGATAGGCAAGCGGGTTTGCGAGTGACTCATGCGTATCTCCTTGAGCAATAATGAGGGGGCGCATCAGGCCTTGAGCACGTAACCGTAAGCCCGGGTTCGACCGCCTTCCTGCTGCAGATACACCCCTTGCAGTTCCGGCGTGAAGCCGGGCAAGCGGTTGATGCCCTCCTCCAGCGCCAGGAAGTACTTGAGCACCGCGCCACCCCAGATCTCCCCGGGTACGACGCACAAGACGCCCGGCGGGTAAGGCAACGCACCCTCGGCGGCAATGCGCCCGTCAGCCTCCGCCAGCGCCACCAGTTCGACGTTGCCACGGATGTACTCGATTTGCGCTTGCTGCGGGTTCATGGCCTTTTTTGGAAAGTGTGCCTTGCGGAACATGTCCTTCTGCAATTGCTGCACATTGTGGCTGCGGTACAGATCGTGCATTTCCTGGCAGAGCTGGCGGATGGTGTAGTCGCGGTAGCGTTCCTGGTGCTGCGCGTAGATGGCCGGCAGCACCCGGCTCATCGGCGCGTCGTCCTGAACGAAGCGTTCGAAACGGGCGATCTGTGCCGCCAGGTGACTCATCTTTGCCCAGTCTTCGGCCGGCGTGAGCAGGAACAGGATGGAGTTGAGGTCGCATTTTTCCGGGACGATGCCGTTCTGGCGCAGGAAGTTGGCCAGGATGCCGGCGTGAATGCCAAACTCGGTGTAGCTGCCGTCCACCGGGTCGATGCCCGGCGTGGTGAACAGCAGTTTGCAGGGATCGATGAAGTACTGCTTGTCGGCATAACCGGGAAAGGCATGCCAGCGATCCTTGGGATGGAACTCAAAGAAACGGATGTCGCTGGCGATTTCTTCCGTTGGATAGTCCTCCCACGCACGCCCTTCAATGGTATCCGGCACGAACGGGCGGACCAGGGTGCAGGCTTCGAGGATCAACTTGCGCGCTTCGATACCGAACTTCACGCAGTCTTCCCACAGGCGCAGGCCGCTGCGGCCTGAGTGGATGCGGGCGTTGACATCCAGCGAGGCGAACAGCGGGTAGAACGGACTCGTTGAGGCCTGGGCCATGAAGGCGTTGTTGAGCCGTGCGTGATTGCAGTAGCGCGGCTGACCCTTGATGTGGCTGTCCTTCTTGTGGATTTGCGAGGTCTGGGAGAAACCGGCCTGCTGTTTGTGCACCGATTGCGTGACGAAGATGCCCGGGTCGTTCTCGTCCAGATCGAGCAACATCGGCGAGCAATCCTTCATCATCGCAATGAACTGTTCGTAACCGACCCACGCCGAGTCGAACAGGATGTAGTCACACAGCTTGCCGATGCGGTCGACCACTTGCCGGGCGTTGTAGATGGTACCGTCATAGGTGCCCAGTTGAATGATCGCCAGGCGAAACGGCCGTGGCAATTGCGCCTTGTCCGGGGCGACTTCGGCGATCAGCTGGCGCAGGTAGTCCTCTTCGAAACAGTGGGCGTCGATGCCCCCGATGAAGCCATAAGGGTTGCGCGCGGTTTCCAGGTAGACCGGCGTGGCACCGGCCTGCAGCAAGGCACCCTGGTGATTGGACTTGTGGTTGTTGCGGTCGAACAGCACCAGATCGCCCGGGGTCAACAGGGCGTTGGTCACCACCTTGTTCGAGGCCGAGGTGCCGTTGAGCACGAAGTAGGTCTTGTCGGCGTTGAACACTTGCGCGGCGTGTTTCTGCGCCAGCAGCGCCGGGCCTTCGTGGATCAGCAGGTCGCCGAGCTTGACGTCGGCGTTGCACATGTCGGCGCGAAACAGCGTCTCGCCAAAGAAGTCGAAAAACTGCCGGCCGGCTGGATGCTTGCGAAAGAACTGGCCGCCCTGGTGACCGGGGCAGGCGAAGGTCGCGTTGGCGGCTTCGGTGTAGTGTTTGAGCGCATCGAAGAACGGCGGCAACAGGCTTTCTTCGTAGGCTTTGGCCGCTGTTTCCAGTTGATTGCCGTAGTACTCGGCATTATTGCTGGACAGGTCGAACACACCATTGACCTGCAAAATCACATCCTGCAGTTGTTTGTAGACCTCCAGGGAACGATTGCTGCGGCCCTGAGAGGCCACCAGGAAAATGGGGATGTCGAAGCCGGTACGCTTGATCGCATCCAGCGCCCCTGCTGCCAAATCATCTTTCGAGAGTACGGCGACCGCGACATCGGTAAAGTCAGTCTGGTCGAGCAGGACGATTTCACGGTTAGTACGAAAACAACCTTGAACCGCATCGCTGGCCGCGATTTTCAACATGTTCATTGAAAGGGTCTCCTGATAGTTAATTGAACCAGTAGATATGAGGGGGCAAATAACTAACACTACCCAACTCTGCACCTTGATCTAGAACTTTGCTAAATGGGTATAGACCATAAAAAGTGGCTGCACCGGAGTTAAATATGCACTTTCGGCATAAAGCATATGAAGTAAAAGTGCAGCAATTCTTCCTCGCCGGTGCGCACGATGATGGAGCGCGAAATCTCGCACGGAACGGGGATGGGATGTTTAGCAGGCAGCCGATCGAGAGAACGCTACGTCCTCCCTTCTCAGCTCATTACCCTGACCGGCAACAATGGGTCAGATAGCGACTACCAGCCATTGTGACTGATCCACCCTTGTCCTCCCCTCAACATGGAGGATGTGCCATGAACACGATTGCTAGAAACCGCCATCAGCCTTGGAACAAGGGAAAGCTCGTCGGGCAGAAAGCTCCGCTTCGAGTCAGAGATATCTGGGCTATTCGCGTAAGACTTCAGCTTGCCGAGAACACGCGTGATTTGGCGCTCTTCAACTTGGCCATCGATAGTAGTTGCGTGCCTGTGACTTAACCAAGTTGCGAGTCCGAGACATCGCCCATGGGGAGCATGTGTCGTCACGGGCCATCGTGATGCAGCAGAAAACTCAGCATCCAGTGCAATTTGAAATCACTGAGCAAACCCGAACGGTTCTGGAGGCTTGGATGCATCAGGCGCGTCCTCGCAGCGAGGACTTCTTGTTCCCGAGCCGGTTGCACGCCTCAGACCATCTTTCCACCAGGCAATACGCTCGAATAGTCAAAGCGTGGGTGACAGCCATTGGCCTTGTCGTGCTAGACCGTCGCTATCCGGCCCCTAGCGGTCATCGCGGAGAGATGTCAGCCCCCCACATTGAATATCATTAGCTATTATTACTAAGTTAGATTCCATTCTCCTGTCCCAGTGGACGTGAGTCATGATCTCTACGCTTGAGCTTCGTCACACTATTGAATGTGGATTCCAGCCACTCTCGTGCACCTGCTCAGTCAATCCGGACGGATCACTGATGATCAAGGTGTTCGATTCTACCTCTGGCCGAGTCGATCTCCTGGCCACTACAGTCACGACCAGCCAACTGACGTCCAGCCGAGCCATTGAAAATTTGATTGGTGAGCTTCGCTCTGAAATGGTAGCGCACCAAGCGACGGGCACGGTGGTGTTAGCGATATAGCAAAGGTTGTATCGCCTCGGATGAGGGAGAGCTATGACCACTGACCTCGGCAATCGAAAAGCCGGTGACTCGTGTCTGAAAGACTGTGCCATTTAGAGCAATAAATCACCCCTTATTATGTAGGTACTCGGGAGCGTCCGCTTTTGGCCCGGGCCGTGTAAAAACGCATTCGTCACTTTGAAGTCAGCGTTGCTACGTGAAATCTGGCGCCAACCGTTTGGTAAGTAGACCTGAAATTTGCGTAGGGGCGCGATTTTTAGGCTATTTTCATCTGCCTCCGCAGATCGAAAACGTTTTTACACAGCCTCGGCCGATTTCTGCCTGTCGCCACCGTCAGCTATATTGGGTCGATTGCGGCCCCTTGTGACAGGAAACAATCGGCCAGAAGCGGTCATCGACGACCAAAACCGCCCAGTCGGACTCCAGTTGCCAGAAGAGGTCAATAGCTCTTCTCCTGGCAAAACTCACCAGTCCTGCAACAGTTCCAGGGCACGATCAAAGTCGAACAACTCTATCTGTTCCGCGACCAGAACCAGATGCTTGGCCAAGGCCCGATCGAGTGACAGATTGCGCAGCTCGGTAAGCGCGTCCATGGCTGCCGTGTCGCTTTCGGCCAACAGACCTTTGAGCCTGTTCAACTGCTCGCTCAACTCCGAGCCATCCTGCAAGCCCTTCCCCATCGATGCCGGGGCGTTTGCGCTCAGGTCAGCCAGGGCGGCCAAGGTCGGCAGCAGGCAACGCTCGACCTTTGTCGCCAGCTCTTGCACCACCATAGCGGGCTCGCCGTTCTGGCAGGCCAGCTCCAGCACAGCGGCGGCCTGCGCCACGGCCCTGGCACCGATGTTGCCGGCCGTGCCGCGCAGGCTGTGGGCCACACGTCCGGCCGCGCTAACATCCGAGTCGGCCAGTGCGGCCTGGAATTGCTCGGCAAAACCTGTCTGAGTGTCGCGAAACTTGCAGAGCAGGCGCAGATAGAGTTCTCGCCGGCCCATGCAGGTCGCTAGGCCGGCAACCATATCAATGCCCTCAAGACGATCCGGCAGCCCATCTGACAGGCCTACATTTGGCGATGCTGGAGCGGCCTGTGGCCTGATCCATTTTGCCAGTGTGGCGAACATGTCATCGACATTGAGTGGCTTGGATACATGGTCGTTCATGCCACTGCTCAGGGCTCGCTCGCGATCACCGTCCATGGCGTTGGCGGTCATGGCGATCACCGGCAAAGCATTAAAGCGCGGCTGTTGGCGAATCCGCTGGGTGGCGGTGTAGCCGTCCATCACCGGCATTTGGCAATCCATCAGCACGCCGTCGAAGTTGCCGTCCTCGGTCAGGATGTCCAGGGCCTCTTGGCCGTGCCTGGCCAGTCGCAGCTGTATTCCGACACTCTCCAGCAGCTCGCAGGCTAGTTCCTGATTCAGCTCGTTGTCTTCTACCAGCAACAGCCGGGCTCCATTCAGGCTGGCTACGGTGCTGGCATTCTGTTGGGAGCGTTCGCCGGCCCGAGTATCGCCCTGCGGGCCTTTACCCAGCACCATACCGATGGCTTCGAGCAAAGAGGACGGTGTTACTGGCTTGGTCAGCACCACCGGCAACTGGATGCCCTGGCGCTCGGCTTCCTCGCGTGCCTCTTCGCGGCCAAAGGCGGTGACCATGATGACCGACGGCGTATGCATCAGGCTGGCGGAATGCATTCTACTCACGGTTTCGATGCCATCCATGCCGGGCATCCGCCAGTCCATCAGCACTAGATCGTAGGGCAGCACCTTATGCTCGGCATCGGCCAGAATGTGCAGCGCCAGGCTACCATTCTCCGCGACATCCACCTCCAGGCCGAAGCTGCGCGCCATGCCCGAGAGGATTTCACGAGCACTAGCGTTGTCGTCCACCACTAGCACCCGCATACCCAGCAGTTCGTCGGCCTTGAACATGCGACGCGGCTGAACGCCTTGCTGCACGCCAATGCGTACCTGGAAATGGAACGTGGAGCCGACCCCCGGCTCGCTCTCAACCCAAATGTGGCCGTCCATCAGCTCCACCAACTTCTTCGAGATGGACAAGCCCAGCCCGGTGCCACCGTACTTGCGCGTGGTCGAGCTGTCGGCCTGACTAAACGACTGAAACATGCGCGAACACTGCTCGACGGTCATGCCGATGCCAGTGTCGCGTATCCAGAAGTGCAGCTGCACGCGCTCCTCGTGTGTGCCAACTTCTTCCACGCCGACCACAATCTCGCCGCGCTCGGTGAATTTGGCAGCGTTGTTGCCCAGGTTGATCAGCACTTGACCCAGGCGCAAGGGGTCTCCGAGCAGTGCGGTGGGTAACTCAGGCTGGGTCTGGAACAACAACTCCAGGCCCTTGTCCTCGGTCTTAAGGCCGATCATGGCAGCGAAGCTGTCGAGTACGTCCTCCAGGTGGAAGGGGATTTGTTCGAGGTTCATCCTGCCGGCCTCGATCTTGGAGAAGTCGAGGATGTCGTTAATGATCCCCAGCAGGCTCTCCGCCGAGCGGTACACTTTTTCAATGTAGTTGCGTTGGCGATTATCCAGTTCGGTACGCAGCGCCAAGTGGCTCATGCCGATGATGGCGTTCATTGGCGTGCGGATCTCATGGCTCATGTTGGCGAGGAACTCGCTCTTGGCCTGGGTCGCGTCCTCGGCCGCCGACCTGGCCTCTGCCAGGGCAGTCACGTCGATGTTGATGCCGGTTGCACGCAATGGCTTGCCATCAGGCGTGCGTGAGAATCGGTTGAGCGATTTGAACGTGCGCACCAGCCCATCGTTTTGCCGCACGATGCGGAAGTCGAACTCGACGCGATCATCGCCACTTTGAACTGCGCTTTCGAACGTACTAGTGATACGCGCCACGTCATCGGGATGCACCAACGCCTTCCAGTGCTCCAGAGTGCCACCGAATCCGCCAGGCTCAAGCCCGAACAGTGCTTCGAGCTGTGGCGTCCAATAGTTTTTACCGCTGACCAGGTCAACGTCGAATAGACCGATGTCACCGGCCTCTTGCGCCAGATTCAGACGATCGCTGGCAGTACGTAGCTTGACCTCCATCGCCCTGCGCTCACTCACGTCGCGCACCGAGGCACAAACGCAGACGCCACGTCCCTCCAAGCGGGGCAGACGGGACAGGCCAATTTCCACGGAGAACAGGCTGCCGTCCTTGCGCACGCCGTGCAGGTCATTCAAATCGCCGCCCATCTGCCGGGTTCCGCCGCTGGCAATGAACCCGTCACGTAACCTAGCATGCCGATCGCGGGCAGCCTGCGGCACCAGACGCTCAATGCTGGCACCGATCAGTTCGCCGTGCTCATAGCCAAACAGAGTGTCCATTTGCGGATTGGTCATCAGGATGTGTCCGTCGGCACCCAGCACCAGCATGCCGTCCGGTGCCGCCTCGATAATGCCGCGGTACCACGCCTCGGTGGCGCGCAGTGCCGCCTGCTGGGCCTCCAGCTCCCTGGCCTGGTGTTCCAGTTGCAAGGTTTGGGCTCCCATCTCGTCAGCCTGACGGCGAGTTTCCTGCAGCAGCGCCTGGGCCGCCTCGCTGCGTTCCATAATGGCCATGGCTCCGGCCAGCCTTGGTAGCACTTCCTGCAGCAGCAACGTCTCGTTCTCTTCCAATGGGCGAAAGCCGGCCATTTCCATAACCCCGAGCAGACGCTCGCCACGCAGCACAGGCTGAACCAGCAGATGGCTGGCGGGGGCTTCACCCAACTGTGTGCGCACACGCCAGAACTGCTCAGGCAGATCCTTGAGCTGGCGGGGTTGGCGGTCCAGTGCACACTGGCCAAGTAGCCCTTCACCGAGCTCGAGCTCCGCGCGCAGTGGGTGCTCACTGTCCACTGCATAACCACCCAGCAATTGCAGGCGTGGCGCGCCTTCATAGAGAACGTACAGCGCCCCCTGGTACATGCCCAACTGTGGCGCGATGCGACAAAGAAAAGCCTGGGCCAACTGCTGCGGCGTCTCGGCCTGTTGCAGATCCACTTGCAGGAGCGAGGCGTGGGCTTTGACCCAGCGCTGGCGCTCAAGTTGACAAGCCTCCAGTTGCAGCGTGGCGATGGCGCGCGCCAGGTCGCCGGTTTCGTTGCGAAGGTCGGTGTGAGGGATCTGACCGTCCAACTTGCCGGATGCCAGCTCGTCAACCGCCGCGCGTACGCGGTTCAGCGGCACACGGATGGAGTGGCTGACCAGCCAGGTCAACAGCAAGGCCAACGTCGAACCGCCCAGCAACAACACATAAGTGATCGTGCTGCTGCGCTGCGCATACTCGGCCAGATTCTTCGCCGTATCGTGGATGTCGGCTTCCTTGTTTTTCTCTATCTGGATGAGCAGACCGTCGCTTTCCTCCTCCAGCGCGAGAAATTCGTTACTGTTGAGCAGCGTCAGGGCTTGCCCGAGGGAGCCCTTGCCGGCCAGCTCCAACGCTTCATCGCCGTTTTTTTGCAGGCGCTGCAATACCACCTCGAACTCCAACAAGCTGGTCAAGCTGCTCTGTCGCCGCAGCGTTGGACGAACCTGCTCCAGGGCCTCGTGCAGACGCTTCTGGGCGACGTCCATCTGGGCCCTGGCGCTGATGCGGATGTCCGCGTTGCTGGTAGCGACCGCGCGTTGCAGTGCCAACAACAGATGCGGCAGCTGCACCCGAACCTCCTGCACATGCTGGATACCGACCAGATCCTGCTGGTACAACTGCTGCATTTCGTACCTGAGCGAATACTGGGTGCGCAGGCTTTGCACGCCCAGCATCAGGATCAATACCAGTAACGCGGCGAAGCCGATGATCAATTTACTGCGCAGGGACAGGCGCTCGAGCAGCTCGAACAGTCTGTTCATATACCGCCTCGTTTAGCTTGGTGTGCCGAATGATGCAAAGGGCTCAGGGCTGCCCAGCGATCTGCTCAAATGAGGCCAACTGCCTGGCCATGTCCTGGTCGCTGTCGGCGAACCGCTCGGCAATTTCCCGGAACCGCTCGGCATTGGCCAGAAAGGCGTCGCAGATGTCCGGGTCGAAATGCGAACCGCGGCCTTCGCGGATAATCTCCACCGCCTGCACATGGGGCATACCGGGCTTGTACACGCGGCGGCTGATCAGCGCATCGTAGACATCTGCCACGGCCATCAAACGGGCGCTGATGGGGATGTCGTCGGTGGCCAACCCTTGCGGATAGCCACTGCCATCCCATTTTTCCTGGTGGCTGTAGGCGATTTCCTTGGCCAGATGAAGGAAGTCGACGCCTATCCCCAACTGATCCTCGGCATGCTGGATGGCATCGCGCCCCAATGTCGTGTGGGTCTTCATGATCTCGAACTCTTGCGGGGTGAGGCGTCCCGGCTTGAGCAGGATGCGATCGGGAATGCCGATCTTGCCGATATCGTGCAGCGGTGCTGACTTGAACAGCAGCTTGATGGTTTCCTCGTCGAGGAAGTGGCGGAAGCGTGGATGCTCGCGCAGCAGTTCGGCCAGCAGTTCGATGTAGTGCTGGGTACGGCGAATGTGGTTGCCGGTTTCGTTGTCGCGGGTTTCAGCCAGCGATGCCATGGCATGGATGGTGACGTCCTGAATGGCGGTCACCTCGCGGGTACGGCGCTGCACCTCCTGCTCCAGAAACTCGTTCTTGTCGCGCAGGAAATCCGCAGCGGCCTTGACCTTGATCTGGGTCTCGACCCTGGCCATGAGCACCGGGGGGATGATCGGTTTGGTGATGTAGTCCGCAGCGCCCAGGCTCAGGCCACGAATCTCGTCCTCGGTGGCAGTCATGGAGGTAAGGAAGATGATCGGAATATGGCGAGTGCGGGTGTCAACTTTGAGCTGCTCGGCAACGTCGTAGCCGGACAGGCCCGGCATCATGATGTCCAGCAGGATCAGGTCGGGAAGTGGGTCGCCCTGGAGAACACGCAACGCTTTCTCACCGCTATTGGCTGCCTTGACCCGATATCTGTCCTTGAGTAACTCGGCGATCAACATCAGGTTGTCGGGGGTGTCGTCGACCACCAGAACGGTGGCTGATGGATAAACGCCCTGAATGCTATCCATAGATGTTGGCTCCCTTGCCTGATAATTAAGGAGCGGACGCACCTACGCCATTCCCTTGCTGGCAAGCGTAGCTAGAAAAATCTGAATCGCTAGGGGAAAGTCGGAGGCTTTTGGGTGTCCGCTTCTGGCCGATTCTGTTGAAAAAGGCGCCCCGGCCAAATGGGCAGTGCATTGAGTGGTGAAAACGTCATTTTTGTACGCTGCTACGTAAAATCCGAGCCCTGATGCTTCTGCGTGTAATGCAGATTTCAATCTCAGACGCGTTCTTTTCTGACCCGAAAACCGACGCCGACTTTTTCAACACAATCGGCCGATTTCTGCCTGTCGCAACCGGCAGCTATGGGTAGTTCACTGCCAATCATGGTTACGAAACGTGCTGGTCAGATCGAATGCAAACGGGTGGTCAACTGGAGTGCAGTATTCCAATTGGTATTCCAACTAAAAATAAAATTAGATATTAATGTTATAAATCAACAATTTACTAAACGGATTCAAATTACCCCGGCTCAATAATTTGCTTATCAAGCACCTCCCGCAGCTCAGTCAACCAACACAACGCGTGATGTGTTTGACCGACTGATACCCAGCCAATCCCCACGGTCCCAGTTCACGACCTATGCCGCTGCCCTTGGTGCCACCCCAGGACGTTTCGACGAACACCGTCTGAATAGAGTTGATCCAGACATGGCCGGCCTCCAGGGCCTGGGCGACGCGCTCAGCGCGGACCAGGTCGGCGCTGATGACGGTGGCAACCAGACCGAAGCGACTGTCGTTGGCCAGGGCCAAAGCGTCTTCCTCCCTGGAAAAGCGATGGGTACACAACACTGGGCCAAAAATCTCTTCGGTCCACAGGCGACTGACAACGGGCACGTCCGCATAAATCGTTGGATTGACGAACCAGCCGGGACCACGCTGCACGTCGCCTCCGGTCACACACTGCAATCCTTCGTCGCGGGCGATGTCGAAATACTCCGATACTTTGGACCACTGCGCCTGGCTGGTGATTGGTCCCATATCGACTTCGCCGTTTAACGGATTGCCGACCCTTAGTTTTTCGAAGGCGCTCTTCAAGCGTTGGACCAACGCATCGGCGATGCTGTCCTGTACCAGCAATCGCGAGGTCGCTGAACACATTTGCCCGGCGTTCCAGCAGATACCGGCGACGATCCATTCAGCGGCCTGGTCCAGGTCGCAATCGTCAAACACGAGGATGGCAGACTTGCCTCCCAGCTCCAGGGTGACAGGCCGACAATGGGCGGCCGAGCTACGCATTACCTGAACACCAACCGCGTTGCTGCCAGTAAATGACAGCTTGTCGATGCCCGGATGATTGTTGAGTGCTGCGCCGACTTCGGCTTTACCGCCAACAATATTCAAAACGCCAACAGGCAGGCCCAGAGCGTCCGCGATATGGCCGTAGGCCTGTTCGATCAACGGGGTGATTTCTGATGGTTTGAGCACCACAGTACAACCGGCGGCCAGTGCCGGCGCAAGCTTCCAGGCACTGGTTACCAACGGGAAGTTCCACGGCACGATCAAGCCGACCACGCCCACCGGTTCAAACCGCGTGTGGGCACTGAAATCAGGTGCCGATAACAACACATCACGATTCTGCTGGCCGTCCAGTTTTTCAGCCAGGGCTGCGTAATACCGGAATGTAGCGACGGCGTCATCGATATCCACAACAGCTTCACGATGGGGTTTGCCATTGTTTTGCATTTGCAGAGCGATCAGTGTTTCGCGACGCGCTTCAAGCTGCTCGGCAAAACCTTTCAAGTATCCTGCTCGTTGCGCCGCACTGAGGTTGCGCCATCCGGGAAACGCCTGGCGTGCGGCGGCGATGGCCTGATCGACTTGCGCGACACTTGCTGCAGCCAGCTCGGCAAAGGGTTGCCCCAATGCTGGATCGTAGACGGTGATGCAGTCGACACCTTCGCCTGCTACCCAGCGTCCACCGATGTAGTGAACAGCAGTCATGTTTGTACTCCCTGAAGAACGCCTTGCATGGCGTTCAACTGAGCCTCCAGACCTTCGCGCAAGCCACTCCCGCGCCGGGCGATAAACACCAGTTGCACAGCGAGTTCCGGTGCTTGCCCATTGGTCATGGTGAACTGGCTGCGACTGCCCACATGTTGCAACCAGAAGGGTCGGTCGTTGCCTTGCAAATGCACCAGGCCCTTGAGCCGGAACAGGTCCCTGGGTAGTTGCGCCAACCAGTCGCGCAACGCCTTGGCGGGCAGCGGTTGACGACTTTTCCACACCCAGCTTTCAAACAGCTGGTCATGGCGCGGCAATACCGGGCTCAAGCCGTTACGTTCGCCGCGCTCGCCCAGCAGCAGGGCGTCCGGCACCATCGCTTGCACCGTGCTCAGCACCCGCGCCTGCCCACCGATCTCGGCGCGCAGAGCTGCCAATTCGGCCGCGTTGACCAGGTCGGACTTATTCAACAGCACCAGGTCTGCACAGGCCACCTGGGCGCGAGACAGCCGCGCAAACTCCCCCTCGAGCGCCCGGTAACCGGTGGCGTCTACCAGGGTGATCACCGTGTCCAGGTGCAACTGTGCCTTGAGCTGTGGATAACCCAGGGTTTGCACGATGCGTTGCGGATCGGAAACCCCGCTGCATTCGATGATTATCCGGTCCAGGCGTGGGCGCATTTGCGTCAGGCTCACCAGTTGCGCCAACAGGTCTTCCTGCACGGTGCAGCAGATGCAACCATTCTGCAGGCTGACCACCTGGTCGGTGACCTCGGCAATGATCACGGCATCGATGTTCAGCTCGCCAAAATCATTCACGATTACCGCCATGCGCCCGTACTGCGACTGCCGGACCATGCGGTTGAGCAGGGTTGTCTTGCCGGCCCCGAGGAATCCGGCGGCCACCGTTACCGCTATGCTCGCGGCGTTCATTCGATCACCGGAGGCAAGCCTTGCCACACCGCTTGCAGCGAGGTGTCGGCAAATGTGCCGAGGCGGTCGTACACCGGACGCCCTTCGACAAATGTCAGTTGCACCTGGGTCTGGTGGATGTAATTACGCGCAGGGGCGGCAAACAGATCGCGGTCGAGCACGATCAGGTCGGCGGACTTGCCCACTTGCAGGCTGCCGGTGGAGTGTTCCAGACCCATGGCATGGGCGCCGTTGAGTGTCGCCACCTGCAGCGCCTGTTCCAGGGTGATCGGCTCGCCGAAGCACTCCGGTTCCTGGTTCCACGGGTTCTGTCGGGTGACCATGGTTTCCAGGGCCAGCCACGGGTCGATCGACGCCACCGGCCAGTCGGTGCCCATCACCGCCAGGCCGCCTTCGGCCAGCACGCCTTTGAAATCGTAGATGCGCCTCAGACGTTCTTTGCCGTAACCACTTCGGGCGCCACTGGCGAACGGTGTCGGGTACCAGGCAGCCGGGGAAAATTCCGCGATCACGTTCAGTGCCTTGAAGCGCTTGAGGTTGCCCGGGTGCAGCAAGGTGCTGTGGGCACACTGGTGACGAATGCCGCTGTCACCGTTGATCCGCCGCGCTTCGGCGACTGCATCGAGGAACACATCGGACGCGCCGTCGCCTGTGCAGTGGGCGATCACCCGCAGGCCGCGACGATCCATGTCCACCACCATGTCGGTGATGTGTTCCGGGGTCAGGTTGAGCTTGCCACGCCAGGTGGAGTTGGCTTCCCACGGGGTCATCAGGTACGAGGACTTGGGCTCCACGGTGCCGTCGAAGTGGAACTTCACCGCATTGGCATTCAGACGGGCGCTGCGGTAGTAGTGCCGCTCCCCGCCGAGCAATTCCCAGCGCCGGCGTACCGGGAAAATATCGTCCTGCCAACTGATGGCGGCTTCTACCCGCAAGGTCAGTTCGCCGGCGTTGTCCAGTTCCTTGAGCGCTTCCAGGCGCCGCTCGCAGACATGTACGTACTTGGTCGCCGTCACACCACGGGAGCTTTGGAAATGCACGCCATCACGATAGGCACGGCGCAACACCTCGACCGGGGTTGGTGGCATGGCCGCGTGGATCAGTGCGTAGGCACCGTCGATCAGCAGTCCTGTGGGCTCGCCGGTAAGTTCGTCGCGCTCCATATAGCCATTGCGCGGATCAGAGGTCTGGCGGTCGATGCCGGCCAATTCCAGGGCTTTGGAGTTGACCATCATGGTGCCCCACATGCGGTCCAACAGGGCTACCGGACGGTCCGGCATGATGCTGTCGAGCCAGTCGCGGCCGGGTGTCAACCCTGCTTCGCGGAAGGTGTAGCGCACCCAGTACTGGCCATAGATCCAACCGTTGCCCGGGTGGTTGTCAGCGTAGGCGTGGATCGACGCGGCCAGTTGCTCCGGGGTCGGGTCTTCGATGCCCACGTCCAGGTCATCGCTGTAGCGAGGGGTCAGCGCGAGGTCGGGGTGGGTGTGCATGTCGTGCAGGCCGGGCATGCAGAACGCGCCTTGCAGGTCGTGCTGGCGGGTGTGCGGGCCGATCAGGCCCTGCAACTCGGAGACGTTGCCCACGGCGATCAGGCGCCCGTCGCGAATGGCCACGGCCTCGGCCCATGGCTGGGCCGGGTCGAGGGTATAGAGGCGACCGTTGTGCAGTACCAGGTCGGCGTGAGGGCTGACAGCGGAGTGGGTGGAATTGAATTGGTCGGAAACAGTCACGGGATAAACCTCTTGAATCAGCGATTGGCCCGCAGACCTTCAACAAACCCGGCAATGCGCTGGCAGGCGTCCTTGAGTGTGTCATCGGCGACGGTAAAGGAAATTCGCACAAAGCCCTCGGCGCTGGCGCCAAAGGCCTGAGCATCGAGCACCGAGACGCCGGTGGCGTGGAACAGCTGCCAGGCGAAATCCATACTGGTCAGCCCGGTGCGGCGTACATCCACCAGCATGAACATCCCTGCCTGAGGCACGCGGCAGTCCAGGTCGGTGATCGCGCTCAAGCCTTTTACCACCAGGTCACGACGCCGGCGATACACCGCCCGCGCATCGCTGACCACCGCATCGTCGACTTCCAAAGCCTTGATCGCAGCTTCCTGGATAAACCCCGGCAGGCCGTAAAGCATGCACAGCAGCAGGTTATCCAGATGGCCGACCAGGGTTTTCGGCCCCACCATCCAGCCCACACGCCAGCCGGTCATAGCGTGTGTTTTCGACAGGCTGTTGAGCACCACGGTGCGCTCGGCCATGCCCGGTAGCGAGGCGATGCTCAGGTGCTCATGGTCGTAGGTAATCTGCCCGTAGACTTCATCGGAGATCACCCACAAGTCGTATTGGCGCGCCACGTCGGCGACCATTTCCAGCTCCTCGCGGCTGTACACGTTGCCGGTGGGGTTGCACGGTGTGGCCAGGGCAATGCCACGGGTCTTGTCGGTGATCGCCCCTTCCAGCGCGGCGCGGGTCAAGCGAAAGCCGTTGGCCGCCGGTTGCTCGATGGTAGTGATGCGCGCACCGGAGGCGTGGATGCAGGCCTCGTAGGTCAGGTACATTGGCTCCGGCACCAGCACTTCATCACCATGGCTGAACAGGCACAGCGAGGCGGCGAACAAACCGTTCTGCGCTCCGGCCACCAGGGCGACGTTATCGGCGTGCACCGCAATGCCTTGTAGCCGGCTTTGCTTGGCGGCGATTGCTTCGCGTAGGGCCGGACGGCCGAGCACGTGGGTGTAGTGGGTGTCGCCGGCGCGCAGGGCGTCTACAGCGGCTTCGCAAATCACGCTGTCGGTAGCGAAGTCCGGATCGCCCACGCTGAGCACAATCACGTCCTCGCCACGGCCCCGGGCCTCGACGGCCGCGTAGTGAATATCCCAGGCGCTGACGGACTCGCCGCTAATGCGTTCGACAAACGGGGAATAACGCATCTTTGTACTCCTAAAGCCAAAAATTGATTCAAGCCCGGCGCTGCGGGACGTTGCCCCAGCGCGAGAAGCCGTGTTCGATCAGGAAAGCCAACACGATGTAGATCAGCGCCACCGCTAGCAGCGGCTCATACACGCGCAGGGTCTGTGCGCGCACCAGATTGGCGGCGCCCAACAGGTCGGTCACTGCCACGGTGGACGCCAGCGCGGTCGCCTTGAGCAGCAACACCGTCTCGCCCACCAGGGTCGGCTTTACCAGTTCCAGGGCCCGCGGCAGCCAGACCCGACGCAACACCATCAGGCGTTTCATACCAAAGGCGCGGGCCGCTTCCAGCTCACCACGGGGCACTGCCCGCAATGCACCGCGCAGCACTTCGCCGACGTAGGCGCCGACACATAAAATCAGCGCCAAGGTCACGTACCAGAAGCCTTCACGCAAATACGGCCATAAAAAGCTGCCGCGAATCAGCGGGTAGCTAGCGAACACACTGCCCACGCCGTAGTACAGGATGTAGATCTGCACCAGCAGCGGCGTGCCGCGAAACACCGCGGTGTAGGCGCGCAACGGTGCGCTGATCAACGGGTTGGACGACAACCGTCCCAGCGCCACCAGTACCGCCAATAGAAAGCCGAAGACACCGGACAGGGCGAGTAATTTCAAGGTGATGCCCAGGCCGTGCAGCAACTCGTCAGCAAAACTGTTGATCCATGAAAAATCCATCGGCTGCGCTCCTTAGTGCTGTGGCATCCAGCGGTTGATTCGTCGCTCGAGCACCCGAAAGGCGCCGTTGGAAACCAGCGTGATGATGAAATACATCGCTGCCACGGCCAGGTAGAACACCAGGTAGTGCTTGGTGGAACCGGCGGCCTGCTTGCCCACCGAGAGCAATTCGCTGTAGCCGACGATGCTGATCAACGCACTGTCCTTGACGAGCACCAGCCACAGGTTCGACAGGCCGGCCATGGCAAACGGCAACATGGTTGGCAGCAACACCCGCCGCACCAGCAGCCAGCGCTCAATACCAAAGGCCCGCGCCGCTTCCAGTTGCCCGACGGGAATCGCCTGGATCGCGCCGCGAATGATCTCCGCCGAATAGGCGCCCTGGACGATGCCCAGCACCAGCACAGCGGCGATAAAGCCGTTGACTGTCACGCTATCGCGCCCCATCGCGGCCATTGCCATGTTCAGCAGGTCGGTGCCGGCGTAATACAGCAGGAGAATAAGCAGCAACTCCGGGACCGCGCGGTACAGCGTGGTGTAGAAGTTGGCCAGACGCACCATCCAGCGTGGGCCCTTGAGTTTGATCAGGGCCACCAGAAGGCCGATGCCCAGGCCCAGCACAAAAGCCCCGGCGGAGATCTGTAAGGTCACCACCGATCCCTGGAGCAAGGCGTTGAGCCAGCCGTTGGCGACGAACAGCTGGGTGAGTTCGGACAAAGAAATCATGAGGCTTTCCGTTGGACGTTTACTGCGCGGAAATATCGACGCTGAAATAGCGGCTGCGGATTTTGTCGTAAGTGCCGTCGGCCTTCATCGCCGCCAGCGCAGTGTTGAGTTGCTGCCTGAGGTTATCGTCACCCTTGCGCACCGCGGCACCGATGCCTGAACCGAACAGCGGGTCTTTCGGCGCCAGACCTTTGTCGGCCAGACCGCTGCCGGCTGCGGACTTGATCAGCGGCTCGATTGTCAGGGCATCGGCCAGCATCACGTCAATCCGCCCGCTTTGCAGGTCGGCGGTCATGTCGTCCTGAGTGTTGTAGTAGCGCAAGGTCGATCCCTTGGAGTAATAGACCTTGAGGTAGGTGGCGTTGGAGGTCGAGCCTTGCACACCGATCAACTTGCCCTTGAGGCCTTCGGGTGTAGTGACCAGCTCCATGCTCTTGTCGGCGACCCACATGGCCGGGGTCTGATAGTACGGAGCGGTGAAGTCGATGACCTTTTGCCGTTCTTCCGTGATGCTCAGGGAGTTGAGAATCACGTCAATCTGGCTCGACTGCAGGGCCGGGATCAGTCCGTCCCAGGACACTTCCTTGAGCGGGCATTGGGCTTGCAGCCGCTGGCATAGAGCCTGGATCAGGTCCGGTTCAAAACCGCTCCAGGCGCCGTTGCCGGCTTTCTCGGAAAACGGCGGATAGGGTTCCAGGGCGATGCCGAAGACAATTTTTTCGGCAGCCGTGGCGTGGTTGGCGAGTATCGAGAACAGGCAGCCTGCGGCGAGGGTCTTGATCAGCTTTTGCATGGGATTACCCTATTTGAGTTGTTGTTCGGGGCAGTTTTTTGGGGAGATCAAACTCGATTGTCTTGGGCCATGACAAACTGGCGGCAGCGCTCGCTATGAGGATTCTGGAATACCTGTTGCGCAGTCCCTTCTTCCTCTACCAAGCCTTGGTGCAGGAACATGACCTTGCTCGACACATCGCGAGCGAAGGCCATTTCGTGTGTGACGAGGATCATGGTGCGGCCCTCCTCGGCGATGCCCTGGATTACCTTCAACACCTCACTCACCCGTTCAGGGTCAAGGGCCGAGGTCGGTTCATCCATCAACAACACTCGAGGCCGCATGGCCAGAGCACGGGCGATGGCAACGCGCTGCTGTTGGCCGCCCGAGAGAAAAGCGGGGAAAGCATCGCGTTTATCGGCCAGACCAACTTTTTCCAGCAGATGTTCGCCGTGAGCGATGGCGTCTTTGCGGTCTTCGCCAAGCACATACACCGGCGCTTCGATCACGTTTTCCAGCACCGTTCGGTGCGGCCACAGATTGAAACTCTGAAACACCATGCTCAATTGGGTGCGCAGACGGGCCACCTGGTCAGGGTCAGCGACCTGCGGGTTGCCGGCACGATCCTGCTTCAGGCGTACTTCCTCGCCATTGATACGCAAGCTGCCGCTACACGGAATTTCCAACAGGTTGATGCAGCGCAGCAGGGTGCTCTTGCCCGAGCCGCTGGCGCCGATCAGCGACACCACTTCACCTTCGTTGGCACGCAAGGAGATCCCCTTGAGAACATGGTGCGCGGCGTAGCGTTTGTGCAGAGCATCGATGGCGACCACAGGGGTGATGGAGTTGGGCTGCGCTTGCAAGGGTGATCCCTCTTGTTTTTGTAAAGTGAGCGGCGTTTCGGGGGGCCGTGACAGGAGCCGAGAATAGCTACTGGCACTTTTGGGTCAATCGCGCATTTTTCGCCCTATCTTGAAATTTAATTCAACAGTCCTACCGCAAACGTGGGGGGCTCATGACTATATCTGGCGACTGATTAAAGCTATGGTGCGCAAAAATACCCGCCGGTAAACACCTATGCGCTACCCCTCGATGACCGCATTGCGGGCCCTGGATGCGGTGGCTCGGCTGGGCAGCGTATCTGACGCTGCCAAAGAGCTGAACCTGACCCCCAGCGCCATCAGTCACCAGATAAAAAGCCTGGAACAGATATTGGGCTTTGCCTTAACAGAGCGCACCGGGCGCAGTATTCGCATCACTTGGCAGGGCGAGCGCTATGCCCGAGACATCCACCTGCTGCTGGCCAATATCCTCGAGGCCGGCCAGCGGTTTGACGGCCAACAGGTCAGTGGGCGTTTGTGCATCAGCAGCCCGGCGGGGTTCGCCACCTACTGGCTGTGTACGCATATCGCTGACTTTCAGTTGTTGTATCCGCTGGTGGATTTGCATTTGATTTCACCGCGGACCCCGTATGACACGAGCGACCAGCACGCCGATCTGTTTATCGCATATGGAATGGGCGACTGGCCGAACCAACACGTGCAGAAAATCGTCTCTCTGCGCTATTTTCCGGTGTGCAGCCCGAGGCTGGCCAACACCCTGGGTGGCCTGAAGACTCCGAAAGACCTGGCGGGTGCGCCGTTGCTGCACATGATCGACTACTCCGACTGGCGGGTGTGGCTCGCCGCCACTGGGGAGCCAAATGTCGACGTGCAGCGCGGCATTGTGTTTGCCGACGCGCATTTCGTTCAGTCGGCGTGCATTGCCAGCCAAGGCATTGCCATGGGCGACAATCTGATCAGCGGCGAGGCGCTGGCCAAGGGTTGGCTGGTGCGGCCGTTCGAAACCGAGATCGAGTCCAATCGCGGGTATTACCTGGTAGCTGATCATCAGAAGGTCGACCGGCCGGTGGTACAGGCGTTTGGGGAGTGGGTGAAGTTGCAGTTGGGGGGCGGGCTTTAGCGCCACCGCCATCCGTGAATTTTTTTTGCGGATATACCCGATTTTTTTCGATTGTTAGCCCCCGCCAATCGCCCTATGTTTCTGCTTATCAACTCAGAATAATTAAAAGAGGAATGAGCAATGACCACCTGTGCCCAGTCGCTGGTTCGCCTGCTGGAAGGTTATGGCGTAGACACGGTCTTCGGCATCCCGGGGGTGCATACCGTCGAACTGTATCGTGGCCTGCATGGCAGCCGCCTGCGCCATATCAGTCCGCGCCACGAGCAAGGCGCTGGTTTCATGGCTGACGGGTACGCCCGGGCAAGTGGCAAGCCCGGCGTTTGTTTCATCATCACCGGGCCAGGCATGACCAACATACTGACCGCCATGGGTCAGGCCTACGCCGACTCGGTGCCGATGCTGGTGATTTCTACTACCAACCGCCGGGAGCAATTGCGCCTGGGTCATGGACATCTGCATGAACTGGCGGACCAGCGGGCGATGGTCGCCGGCGTCTGCGCGTTCAGCCACACCCTGCAATCGCCCGGGCAACTGCCGGAAGTGCTGGCCCGGGCCTTCGCCATTTTCAAATGCGCGCGCCCGCGTCCGGTGCATCTGGAAATCCCGCTGGATGTGCTGGAGATGCCCGCCGTCGACCTCAACCTGATGCCCCGTAGCCTGCCGGGCGCCCCGGCTCCGGCACCGGCGTCGCTGGCGGCGGCACTCAAGCTGCTGAACGAAGCGCGACGGCCGTTAATCCTGGCAGGAGGTGGTGCTCGGGAGTGCGCTCAGGTATTGCAGCAACTGGCCGAGCGCTTGCAGGCTCCGGTCGCACTGACCACCAATGCGCGAGGCCTGTTGCCGATGGATCACCCACTGCTCTTGGACGGCGTGCAGTCATCGCAACATGGCCGCTCGCTGTTCGACGAAGCTGATGTGATCCTTGCTGTCGGCACGGAGCTGGGTGAAACCGACTATGACTTTTTCGGCCTGGGGCCGTTGAAATTCAAGGCCCCGCTGATTCGCCTGGACATCGACCCAATGCAAGTCATGGGCGTGCAGCGGGCCCATGTCGGTCTGGTGGGCGACGCCCGTGAAGGCTTGCTGGCGCTGCTTGAACAGGTCAATCCGCAGGCCATGTCCGGCAGTTGGGCGCAGGACAGTGTGCAGCGCGTCAACCAGATTGAACGCGACAGCTGGAATGCCAGGCAGCAGGGCTTGCAAGGCTTGCTCGACCTGCTGCGCGACAGTCTGGGGAACCCGCTGATCGTAGGTGATTCGACCCAACCTGTGTATCAGGGCGCGGTGGGTTACCGGGCATCGTCCGCCAACAGCTGGTTCAATGCAGGTACTGGCTACGGCACGCTCGGCTACGGCCTTCCAGCGGCGATCGGCGCCAAACTGGCCAAGCCCGAGCGCCCGGTGGTCGCACTGGTGGGCGACGGCGGAATGCAGTTCTCTTGTGCCGAGCTGATCGCCGCTCACGAGGCCGGCGCAGGAGTGATCATGGTGCTTTGGAATAACCAGTGTTACGGCGAGATTCGCGATTACATGCAAGCGCGAGAAATCGAGCCACTGGGTGTCGACATCTTGCCTCCAGACTTCGCCGCCATGGCGCGCAGTTTTCATGTCGCCCATCACCGCGTCGACAATGCCCAAGACTTGCGCGGCCTGTTGCGGGAACTCGCCACCACCAAGCTGCCGGTGATGATTGAATTGGACGCTGTGCGCTACCTGGAAAACGTTTGACTCTCACCGGGGTCTGATTCACATCAACGGTCGCCTGCTAACATTCGCTAAAACGAAATGATGCGGCCCCTACTACGGCTATCCGCCTGATTGCCTGAACCACCGGCGGACGGCCCTTACCGGTAATGATCTGTCTGACCAGCCCAAGCTGATGCTCCTGGCTCGTCGTTAAGATCATCACCCCAAGCACTGGACGCAAAGGACCCCGGCCGACCAATTGAGACACCAACGAAGCCCGCCCAGTGCGGGCTTCGCTGTATCTGGAGTCCCATAGGCTGTTGTGGATTAATCTTGATCCCGAACTCCAGCCGCCATATCCACTCTCCCTCGAAATCCCGAACCGCTTGACCGACACGTGGAACGATTGACCTATTGGCAGGCGAAAATTGGGCTCACGCCAACGATCAGTACTTGATGTCCCGGGCCGTACGACGGGTATCCTGCTTGGTGCTGCGCTTGTCCTGGCGACAGTCTGCATTGCTCTTGTCATTGCCCTTTCTACAATCATCCTTGGTTTGCCGGGCAGTGGAGCGACCTTCCTGCCTGGTATCGCGAGCTTCACGCCGTTGTTGACCCTGCTCGGTCGCGTAGGCGGGTAGCGTCACCCACTGCACGCCAGTGGCGATGAGAAGCGTCGCCAGGGCTTTCAAATAGTGCTTGCGAATCATGATTTTTCTCCAAAGCCATATCGCTCAGTCGCTTCGTTCGCTCCCCCCAGGCATTCCGCGAAAACGTGAATAACATCGTACGCTCACAACTCACAAAAGCACTTTGTGGCAGGTAAAATCTGACGATAGGGTTACATGGGCAGTCGCGCGATGCCGCTATGCGCACAGTCGTCCCTAAAACTGCCACCTCCTCGGAAAAGCCCATGCGCCAAGCCCTCCTGATCATCGACGTACAACCCGGCTTCGCCCCGCCGCAATGGCTGATCGACGGTATCCAGAAGCTGATCGGCACCCTGCCCAGTGTCGCCACGGTCGAGCGCCATGACGAATCCATAACCCCCTTCGAAAAACAGCTCGGATGGCACCCCGCGCCGGACGATGACAGCCTGATCCCGGCCGACCGCATTTTTATCAAACACGGCTACGCGCCCACTCCGGAAACCATCGACTACCTGAAAAGCCTCAACGTCGAGCGCGTGCTGGTGTGCGGCCTGCAGACCGAAACCTGCTGCCTGGCGGCGGGGTTTGCGCTGTTTGATGCGGGTTTGCAGCCGACGTTGATCACGGATTTGACGATGGGGTCTTCACTGGACCGGACGGGTGGGTTGGGGGTCAGGCTTTGGGAGCATCATTTCAAGCACACGGTGAAATTGGCGGACTTGTAAGCTGTTGTGCTTACGCAAAAAGCCGTCGTTTCACTCGAACAATTCATCTAGTTCTTCAAGCGTTGGCAGTGCTGCCCGAATCACAGAAAGCTCACAATCCAAAGCGCACAAAACTCGGGCATACGCGACCATCGCAACGGTGGGTGTCCCCTTTTCCACGGCAATAACTTTCTGTCGCGGCAACCCGGAAAGCTCGGCAACTCTTGTTTGCGTCAGTCCGAGACTCTTACGCTTTTCACGTATTTGGTGCCCTAGGCGGGATAGCAGAAGAGATTGATCCATGTTCGGTTACCGTGACATTGGTGATCGAATGTATTGCATACCGGACATTACTGCGAATCGTTTTGACCCCGCATCCAAGCGGTTACTTATCTCGATGTCTTCCTCACGTCCTAGGACATTTCCCGCAAAACGCGTCGCCTTTCATGAACTGGCGGACGCTGCACCTCACAGATAGCCTTTAGAGGTCGCTGCAGATCAGCGACCAGTTTTGACAGACTGAAAACCGGGGCAGCTCCTATGAATAGACCAGGACCTCCATCATGAAAAAAACAGCCCCAAATCCACCCGACTCGACTACGGAAGCACCCGACTTTTCCCAACTCTCCAAAGCCACTGAGCCCGCCATCAGCGCCCGCCTGCGCAATCCCAATCACCTAGACCCGGTCAGCGACGTCTTCACGATCCGCCCCAACATCGACACACCGTCCCTGCTCACCCACGCCAGCGAAACCCTCGCCTCGCTCAACGTCATGAGCACGGACCTTGCCTGCGAGCTTGAGAGTTCGCGTCGCAACATCGCCCTGGCGATCCAGCAACTGGCCGTGCTGGCGCAATTGCTGGTGAACCGGGCACTGGACAACATCGCGCCACTCGACGAAGTTGAGGCGTGAAATGAAGGCCTGCCTGACGGCAGGCCATTACCGGGCCGCACACAAAAAATCTGACACTCTCAGGTCGTCCAACTCCAGAGCCGCGCTCATCAAGCACGCAGACGCCTAACCCCAACCCCCACCAATATCCCCAACACAATCGACACCAACGGCACCGCTCCCACCCAGGTCAGCGTCGGAAACACCAACAAAATCTGCGAGTCATTTCCGCCGAGCATCATCGATGCACCGGTCCCCATCAACACGCCCGCGAGCAAATGCCTGGCCGCTGTCGTCGCTGCAAACCGCTGATAGTTGAACGTACGGCGATGCAACGTGTAACAGAGCATGCCCAGCATCAGCATGGCGAACACCGTCACACGCGGGGTAGTCAATGATGTGTCGCCGGAGCCCCGGATCAGTTGCGAGAGATCGTAGAAAAACACGCTGGGCGTCCACAGCGGTTCGAAGGTGTAGAGGGCACTGGTCAGGGCACCCAGCAGCAGGCTCGACAGCACCAGGTGTTTGTCGCCGTGAACCCGGATCAGGAACAGCAAAATCAGCAGCACGATGCCAATGACCAGCCAGTAATGACGGCTGGTGATCATCGGCATTTGCAGCGCCCGGTGTTCGGGCAGCATGTTCAGGTGATGCCACAGTACGATGCCCAGCACCCAGCCGAAGATGGTGAAGACCTTGTTGAGGTTGCCGCTGGCGAGTTTGGTGAGGGTGCCGACGCTGCATCCGTCGTTGAGCACCGAGGCGAGGCCGAACAGCAGCCCGCCACCGACCAGTGACAGATAGCCGACGTCAGGGATGAACAGCGGCTGACTGACGCCAGACAAGGCGTAGAACGGTGCCAGCAACAGACCGAACAAACCACAGCTGACCAGTGACACGAACAGGGTCGGCCGGCGCTTGAGCAACAGCCCGATGGCATTGACCAGGCACATGCCCATTCGCTGAGAGACCCAGCCGATGAGGAACGCCAGCAGCAGCGAAATCAGCAATGAAAACACGGGCCTCCCTGTTTCCGGGTGATGGCATCGAGTCGATGCCTGACAGACAGATTAGTCGCTGGGTTAACCGAGCAGAACGAGCGCGATTTCCAGCGGTTCCAGCAAGCCTGCCGCAAGGGCCGTTTGCGTGCCCGGCCGGAAGCGGACTTTGCCGCGGATCATTTGCCGTAGCAGTGTCGCAAGCTCTGGTACGGGGCTTTGAGCGAGATGAATTTTTCTTCACTCCACGGTTCCGTTTACTGCCTGTACATTGCACTCGCTCATTCAAGAAACTATGGTTTGCCCGCCCTCCCGCGGGCTTTTTTTTGGTTCTTCACGCAATTCCGGGAAACACCGATAACGCAATACCTGTAGGAGCCGGCTTGCCGACGATGGACTCAAGTACGCCGCGTTTATCCGGTTCACACGCGTTATCGTTAACGACCTTCGCTGCGATGCGGCGACCCGACAAGCCAGCTCCTACAGGTTTCCTCGGGCAACAAAAAACCCGCAACCCTTTCGAGGTGCGGGTTTTTCAGTTCAACGCCAACTCAATTCACTGGTTGAGTCTGAGTCGCCGCCACAGGTTGTTGCGCTTTGGAGAGCACCGGCTGTTCCAGCCTCGCTCGCCCGTAGAACGCCAGCGCCGTCAGCAAGCACGCCAGCCACACGAAGATCCCGGCCCAGAAGGTGTGGGACATGTAGTGCCACCCTTGCAATACCCGCGTTGTGCCGTAGATGAAACCGAGGGTCAGCGAGCCGTACATGATCGCTTTGGAATAGCGCCAGCGATAACGGCGAGCCACGAAGTACAAGGCCAGCATGGTGAAACCGCCCGATGCATGTCCGCCTGGCCAGCAGCGCCCCTCACCGGCGACTTTCAGCAAGTCGAAGTTTTCATACCACTCAACGTGCTCCATTTTGCCGCCGTATTGAGTCGTCTCGATCGGGCAATACACGCTGGTGTGGCCCTTGAGGTAGTGAATGACCCCGGTGCTGATGGAAAACGCGAACACCACGTAGAGAAAGTCGCGACGGTGCCGGGTGGCAAAGCGCAGCACCGGTGCGACTTTGATTTTTTCCAGGAATGCGATGATTTTCGAGTGTTTTTCGGCCTTCAGGCGTGGCCAGAGAAACGACAGCAAGGCACCGATGATTGCAATTTCACCGGTCCAGTTGGGAATGATCCGCGCCCATTTATGGGTGATTTTTTCGAACAGATGGACATGGTCCAACGGGTACGTCTGCGTTACCGGATCAAAAAAGTAATTGTTGAAGGCGATGTCGATGCTGGTCATGTCGAACATCAGAAACACCGCGACCGCGCAGGCCAGCGGAATACCGAAGTTCACCCAGTAAAAGCGGTAGCGAGAAGCGGTCAACATTGTGAATCCTGATTCAAAAAGAGGAGGGAACAACTCAATGAGTGCTCACCGAGCTCCAGTCGGAAGCGTCGATGAAACCAAGCAAGCGCGGAGTCTGCGGGGTTTCGGCGGAAATAAACAGTGAAGCGCCATAACCCAGGGTCGAAGGCGGTAACTTGAGGTCTTTTTCCATTTGCTCCATGCACTCGCTGTGGGTCACCAGAACCAGGTTACGCCCGGCCACTTTATGCGCAAGCGCGTCGCGCAGCATGGTGCCCTTGCAAATGATCAGCCAGTCTTCCCCTGTGCCAACCTTGTTGAACATGAAGTTGGCGGTCTGTGCCGTGCGCAGGATCGGGCTATTGTAGATATCGGCGTTGTCCAGGCCAAGGTGTTTGAATTGTGCCCCGAGGCTCTGGGCAACACTGCGAGAGCGCTCGGTAATGCCATCGTTGCCGACCAGGCAAGGCGCCGAGGAGTGATCGCAACGCTCGACGTGGCGCACCAGCACGATCATGTCGCCGTTGGCCCATCCCTTCATCAAAGCCTGCGCTCCGGCCACATTGCCGTGAGCCAGGTCCGGCGCGGTGGCCGGGCGCAGCAAAAACACGGTCAGCGGGATGACCAGCAGTGCCGAGGCCAGCACCACCGCCGCGTTGCGATAGCGGGCGAAGCGGGTCAGATCGATCGAGCGTTTTATCCCGAAAAGACTCAGTCTTAATTCCACATCAAGCCGCCTCGCCGGCACGTATCACCTCATTAGATCACGGGAAGTTAATGAAACGTGCGTTGCCTGCAGGTGAAAGACATGTGAAAAAAAGCTTAAAACGCTGCAAAAACCTTGTTACAGAATCCGCCGCACAAAAACCTTTCAGCTCCCGGAAATGCTGCCGATACATCCTGCTTACACAGCTTGGCGGCCCCCAAAAAAAACAATCTTCCAGCCAACCGACGAAAAAGAAGCACTGCGTTCCTGGAGGAATTTGATGAATAGCTGGTTCGGCAACATCAGCGTGAACCTGAAACTGGGCCTGGGATTTGGCCTGGTCCTGGCACTGACCTGCATCCTTGCCCTGACCGGCTGGACCAGCCTGGGCGGGTTGATCGACCGTAGCAACTGGATGAGCGACATCACCCAGCTCAACGCCGGCCTGACCAGGCTGCGTGTGGTTCGCCTGCAATACATGCTCACCAACGGCGACGAAACCGCCGCGCAGAGCGTGCAGACCACCCTCGATGCCTTCTCGGCCCAGCAGCAAGCCCTGCTGGCGAAGTTCAAGAGCCCGGAAAACCTCAAGCTGCTCCGGGAGCAAGGCGCCGTCATCGACGCCTACAAGACGTCCCTGGGCAAGATGCGCAGCGCCTATCGCGCCGGCAACAGCGCGCGCGACACCATGAGTGCCAATGCCGAAACCGCCAACACGCTGATCAATGACATCAATACCCGTGTGCAACAAATGCCGCTGAGCGACCAGCGCTTCGAACGGTTCCAGGCCATTACGGCGGCCAAGGAAGCATTCCTGCTAGCCCGCTACGAAGTGCGCGGCTACACCGCCAGCACCGATGCCGAGACCGAACAAAAAGCCGTCGGTCAACTGGACGCCGCCATTGCCAGCCTGAAACCGCTGAATGCGCATTTCGCCGATTCGCAGCAAGACGCCCTGCGTCAGCTGGAAACGGCGCTGGGCAACTATCGCGGTGCCTTGCAGGCCTACAAGGCCGCCAGCAATGACGCGGTGCAAGCGCGCAAGGAAATGACCGACCAGGGTGCCGCCATCGTGGCCCAGAGCGATCAGTTGTATCAGGTCCAGCTCGACCGCCGGGACGCCGAAAGCGCCCAGGCACGCACCCTGCAACTGATCAGCACATTGCTGGCGTTGCTGGTGGGCATCATTGCCGCCGTGGTCATCACTCGCCAGATCACCCGCCCACTGCGCGAAACCCTGGCGGTGGTCGATCGCATCGCCAGCGGTGACCTGTCCCGGAACGTGGTGGTCAGCCGTCGCGATGAACTCGGCGTGTTGCAGCAAGGCATTGCGCGCATGGGCGTGACGTTGTGCGACTTGATCAGCGGCATCCGCGACGGCGTGACCCAGATCGCCAGCGCCGCCGAAGAGCTGTCGGCTGTGACCGAACAGACCAGTGCCGGGGTCAACAGCCAGAAGGTCGAGACCGATCAGGTCGCCACCGCCATGCACGAGATGACCGCCACCGTGCAGGAAGTCGCGCGCAACGCCGAACAAGCCTCGCAAGCCGCCGCGGCGGCGGATGGCGAAGCCCGTGAAGGTGACAAAGTGGTCAACGAAGCCATCGCCCAGATCGAGCGTCTGGCCAGCGAAGTGGTACGTTCCACCGAGGCCATGAGCGTGCTGCAACGGGAAAGCGACAAGATCGGCAGCGTCATGGACGTGATAAAGGCCGTGGCCGAGCAGACCAACCTGCTGGCGCTCAATGCCGCCATCGAAGCGGCCCGTGCCGGTGAAGCCGGTCGTGGTTTTGCGGTGGTGGCCGACGAGGTCCGCGGCCTGGCTCAGCGCACGCAGAAATCCACCGAGGAAATTGAAGGCCTGGTGGCCGGCTTGCAGAACGGCACGCAACAAGTGTCGGCGGTGATGAACAACAGCCGCACCCTCACCGACAGCAGCGTGGCCCTGACCCGCAAGGCCGGCGAGTCACTGGAGAACATCACCCGCACGGTGTCCAACATCCAGTCGATGAACCAGCAGATCGCCGCCGCTGCCGAACAGCAAAGCGCCGTGGCCGAAGAGATCAGCCGCAGCATCATCAACGTGCGCGACGTGTCCGAACAGACTGCTGCTGCGAGTGATGAAACGGCTGCGTCGAGTGTTGAACTGGCGCGGCTGGGGAATCAGTTGCAGATGATGGTGAGTCACTTCAGGGTCTAGGTCGAACACGTCAGCGAGTTGCCAGCAAGCCCTTTGAATAAAGGGCTTCTCTCGTTTCAGGCAGTCGAGCTGCCTATTTGGCGAAGTTTTCGATCTTTACCTGGCCTTCAGGAAAGGTGGCGATGATTTCCAACTCCCCACCCATCGCGCGGATGTAGTTGCGCAAGGTGCTGATGTACATGTCTGTGCGCCGTTCCATTTTCGAGATCGCCGCCTGGTTGATGTGGAGTGTTTTGGCCAGTTTTTCCTGGCTCAACGCTTGCGCCCGACGCAACTCGTGCAATGGCATTTCCGCTCTCATTTTTTTTACCAAGGCATCGACACGCGCTTGAGACTCGGGGGAGCGACCTGCTACCAAATCAGAAAATTTTTTAGCCATTGTCATAGCCCTCTGTCTTCAATGTTCATATAAACATTCCACCCGCGGAATATAACCACAAGGGAATAACTGTATGACCTTCAGCAGCCCCCGACTACCCTTGAGCCCCTGCGCAATTGTTAATGATGATTGCTGATGGAACCTGGATGTCGTCGAGTTCTAGAGGGCGCGCAAGTGCTGGCGCAGTCCTCGAAACTCACTGAAACCCCGAACGCAAATCCCCTTCCCGAGCCAGGAACCGCCCTTCCCTGCGCCCGTTGGCCTGGCCATCGCGGTAACTCAACGCACCGTTGACCCATACGCCCTCGATGCCTTGCGCCGCCCGCTGCGGATCGTTGAAATCGGCGACATCGCGGATGGTCGCCGGATCGAACAACACCAGGTCCGCCCAATGACCTTCGCGGATTTCGCCGCGTTCCTTCAAACCGAAGCGCGCCGCCGATAGCCCGGTCATTTTGTGCACGGCGGTGTGCAACGGGAACAATCCGACATCGCGACTGAAATGTCCGAGCACCCGGGGGAATGCGCCCCACAAGCGTGGGTGTGGGAACGGGTCTTCCGGCAAGCCGTCGGAGCCGACCATCGACAGTGGATGCGCGAGGATTCTGCGCACATCCGCCTCATCCATCCCGTAGTACACCGCACCGGCCGGTTGCAGTTGGCGAGCGGCCTCCAGCAACGGCACATGCCATTCGGCGGCGATGTCCATCAGGTCGCGGCCGCCCATTTCCGGGTGCGGGGTCGACCAGGTGATGGTGATACGGTGGGCATCGGTGACTTGCTTGAGGTCCAGGGTCGACGAGCTCGCCGCATACGGATAGCAATCGCAGCCCACCGGGTGGGTTTGCGCGGCCTGTTCGAGTGACGCCAACAGTTGCGGACTGCGCCCCCAATTGCCGACACCGGCACACTTGAGATGGGAAATGATCACCGGGCTTTGCGCATGGCGACCGATCTGGAAGGCCTCGTCCATGGCCTCCAGCACCGGTTCGAATTCGCTGCGCAAATGGGTGGTGTAGACCGCCCCGAACGCAGTCAACTCTTCGGTCAGTTGCATCACTTCATCGGTGGATGCCGAGAACGCGCTGGCATAGGCGAGGCCGGTGGACAGGCCCAGCGCGCCGGCCTCAAGGCTTTCGCGCAGTTGCTCGCGCATCGCGCTGATTTCATCCGCCGTGGCAGTGCGAAACAGGTCGTCCAGATGATTGCTGCGCAGCGCCGTATGGCCGACCAGCGCGGCGACGTTCAGCGTGGTGTTCGCCGCTTCGACCGCCGCGCGGTAGTCGTGGAAGGTCGGATAAACGAACGCCGCGGCCGTACCGAGCAGGTTCATCGGGTCCGGCGGATCGCCACGCAAACTCACCGGCGAAGCGCTGATCCCGCAGTTGCCGACGATTACCGTGGTCACGCCCTGGCTGAGCTTGGGCAGCATCTGCGGCTGACGAATCACCACGGTGTCGTCATGGGTGTGCACGTCGATGAAACCCGGCGCCAGCACATGGCCCTGCGCGTCGATTTCCTCGTTGGCACGGGCATCGCGCAAGTCGCCGATACGCTCGATGCGCCCGTTGAGAATGGCCACGTCGGCGGAGTATCCGGGGCTGTTGCTGCCATCGATGATCAGAGCGTTGCGAATCAGCGTGTCGTACTGCATGCCAGTCTCCCGGCGGCAAGTGATCGTCGCCGCCACGTTATTCGTCGAGGACGAGTTTATTACCCTCAGTCGTGTTGCATCCTGGCGCGCTTGAGCAATTTCTTGCAACGCTCGGACAAATGCAGCACCCGCAGATGCTTGCCGGCCTTGGCGTAGCGCTCGCGCAAGGTGCCCAGCGCGGCGATGGCGGAGTAGTCGACAAAACTCAGGTGCTGGCAATCCAGCGTCACTTGCACCGGGTCATTGGCTGCATCGAACTGATTGAGAAACGGTGTGGTCGAGGCGAAGAACAGCGTGCCATGCACCCGGTACAACTTGCTGCCGTCGTTCTCCAGGTGGCTGTCGGCATACAGCTGACGGGCCTGCTGCCAGGCAAAGTTCAGCGCCGCAATGATGATGCCGCAGAGCACCGCAATGGCCAGATCGGTGAAAACGGTAACCACCGTCACCGCGATGATCACCAGCACGTCATTGAGCGGCACTTTGTTCAGCACCCGCAACGAGGCCCAGGCGAAGGTCTGTTGCGACACCACGAACATCACCCCGACCAGCGCAGCCAATGGAATGCGCTCGATCAGCGGCGACAGAAACAGAATGAACAGCAGGATCGACACCCCGGCCACCAACCCGGACAAGCGCCCGCGCCCGCCGGAACTGAGGTTGATCACGGTCTGGCCGATCATCGCGCAGCCGCCCATGCCGCCGAATGCACCGGACACCAGATTCGCCGCCCCCAGCGCCACGCACTCGCGATCCGGGTAACCACGGCTCTCGGTGATTTCGTCGGTGAGGTTCAGGGTCAACAGGGTTTCCAGCAACCCGACCAGCGCCATCAGGATCGCGTAGGGCGCGATGATGCGCAGGGTGTCCAGATTCCACGCGATGTCCGGCAGCGCCAGCGTCGGCAAGCCACCGGCAATGTGCGCCATGTCGCCCAGGGTGCGGGTCGGCAGGCCAAGCAGATACACCGCCAGGCCCACACCGAGAATCGCCACCAGCGCCGGCGGCACGGTACGGGTCAGGCGCGGCATCACATAGACAACGGCCATGGTCACCGCAACCAGCCCGAGCATCATGTACAGCGGTGTACCGCTCAGCCAGGCCTCACCGTTCTTGAAGTGCTCCAATTGCGCCAGGGCAATGACGATCGCCAGGCCGTTGACGAAGCCGAGCATCACCGGATACGGCACCATGCGCACCAGTTTGCCGAGCTTGAGCAGCCCGAACGCAATCATGATCAGTCCGCCCAGCAACACCGTGGCCAGCAGATATTGCACGCCGTGTTGCACCACCAGTGCAACGATCACCACCGCCATCGAGCCCGCCGCGCCGGACACCATGCCGGGGCGCCCGCCGAACAGCGCGGTCAGGGTGCAGATGATGAATGCGCCATAAAGCCCCATCAGCGGATTGAGATGAGCCACCAGCGCGAAGGCGATGCATTCGGGCAACAGGGCGAAGGACGTGGTAAGTCCGGCCAGAACATCGGCGCGTAGACGTTTTGCTTTCATGGAGGAACCGCACACAGGGAGAGACGAGAAATGAGTGTACGGATGTTACGGAATCGAAGGCGGCGCGGCCAGTTGCAGGGACTTTGAAATCGCCATCGCGAGCAAGCTCGCTCCCACAGGTACTGTGTTGTTCGCCAATTTCGTGAACAACACAAAACCTGTGGGAGCGTGGCTTGCCCGCGATGAACGATGACGCGGTCTAAAGCGAACTCACACCATCTCGTCGCGAATCCACTCAACCACCGACGTGCGCTTCGGCACCCAGCCCAGCAACTCCCGCGCATGCTTGCCGCGCACCCCATCCATGGCCGCTGCCAGGATCAGATTATCGATGGCCACGCGTGCTGCCTTGTCGACGGCCGGCTTCGGGAGGTTGCCTTCGAAGTAGATGTCATCACTGGATTGACCGCCCGAGGCATCGCCAACGATGCTCGCTGCTGGCCGCGTTGATCACCGCGTCCGCAGCCAGCGCCTGATCGGCCAACAGGGCGGAGTCGTCGAGGGTGCCGATCACCGGGGTGATGCCCAGTGCACGCAATTCATCGGCTTGTTCGGCGCTGCGCACCAGGCCCGTGGCGATGGAGCCACCGATAAAACCGGCAGCGCCGGTGACGAATACGTTCATGGACAAACTCCCTGCGTGGATAAGTGATGCAAGGAGTATCCGGCAGCGATCCCGGTGGAAAAATCCCTGCCGACCCAATTCACTTTTGCGCAGGAATCACGAGTCAGCCCTTGAAATCTACGCTCGCATAATTGGCCAACTTGCTCTGGATAAAGTCCAGGAAGCATTGAATCCGCAGGGCCAACTGCGAATTGCGGTAGTACACCGCGTTGATCGGCTGGCGATAGCCGCTGTTGAATTCGGCCAACAACACTTTCAAGCGTCCGGCACGAATGTCTTCGATGGTCATGAAATCCGACAGGCTGGCGATGCCCTGGCCATCCAGGGCGAGATGGCGGATGGTCTCGCCGCTGGAGGCGCTGATCGACGCCTGGATCGGCCAGCGATCGCCATGCACATAACGCAGCGGCCATTGGTTGAGGCCTTCGTTCTGGGTGAACCCCAGTAAACTATGGTGGGCCAGATCAGCCACGACTTGCGGCGTGCCGTGCTTTTCCAGATAGGCCGGGCTGGCGACGATGTGCAGCGGGCTGCAACCCAGGGAGCGGGCATGCAATGTTGAGTCGCTCAGGGTGCCAATGCGGATCGCGATGTCGGTGCTCTGTTCCAGCAGGTCGATGATCAAGTCATTGCTGTTGAGTTCGAGCTGGATGTCGGGGTAAAGCCTGCGGAATTCATCGAGGTAGGGCACGATGGCGTGCAGCATGAAAGGCGATGCGGCATTGATCCGCAAACGCCCGGACGGCGTTTGCTGGCGTGAGGACAGGCGCTCTTCGAGCTCGTCCATCTGATCGAGAATGCGCTTGGCGTGCTCGAAGAAATACTTGCCCTCTTCGGTCAGGTCCATACGCCGCGTGGTGCGATTGATCAGCGTGGTGTCGAGCTTGGCCTCAAGCCGCGACAGCGTGCGACTGACCGCCGAAGGCGTTTGCCCGACCTGCTCGGCCGCCGCAGAAATCGACCCGCATTCAATCACGCAGACGAAAACCTGCAATTCATCGGATCTGGCTTTCACGGGTGTCCCTTATCGATAGTCCTGACCGGTTCTTCCGAGCTGAGAGGAACCATTGTGGCGAGGGAGCTTGCTCCCGCTCGGCGGCGAAGCCGTCGTAAATGGTTTAACGCGGACAACTTGAACCACCGCGCAGGCAGGTTTTGGGTCCGCTTCGCGCACCAGCGGGAGCAAGCTCCCTCGCCACAAGAGTGTGTACACAGACTCAGGCTTTCGATAGTAGCTGACAGTCATGCCTTGAGGCCAAACACCTCAGCCAAATGCTGCTCATAGCGCGCCACATCGCCTTCGATGTTCGGACGCTTCATCACGTCCACGCACAGGAACGTCGGCAAGCCGGTCATGCCCAGGAACTCGTTGGCCTTGTGAAACGGGAAGTACACCGCGTCCACACCTTTGGCCTCGAAGAAATCGCTCGGGTCGTCGAAGGCTTGCTGCGGGGCGTTCCAGGTCAGCGACAGCATGTATTGCTTGCCGTGAATCAGACCGCCGCTGCCGTATTTCTGCGAGGCGTCGGAGCGAGTGCGACCGTCGCTGGCATAGAGGCTGCCATGCCCTTCGGTAAAGACCTCGTCGATGTACTTCTTCACGGTCCACGGCGCGCCCATCCACCAACCGGGCATCTGGTAGATGATCACGTCGGCCCAGAGGAACTTGGCCACTTCTTCGGCAACGTCGTAGCCCTCGTCGATGAAGGTGGTTTTGACATCCACGCCGCCGCGATCCAGCACGCTCAACGCGACTTCATGCAGGGTGGTGTTGTAGCGGCCGTCGGAGTGCGCGAATTTTTTGCCGCCATTGAGCAACAGGACTTTTTTCATGAGAGATCTCGGGAGGGTCGGGAATCGGATGGCGGCAGAGTACCGATCAGCCTCGCGCGGAATAAGCGTCGATTTGGCAAAATTCATTTGACCTACAAGCACGAATCAACAGGAGATTGTTGCCTTAGACTGAGGCCAGTTCTGACTTGAGGAGAGATGTAGATGAGTGAAATCCAGGGCTTCATTCTGCACGCCAAGACCCGCCCGGAAAAATCCGACGCCTTCGAAGCATTTTTCAGCGGCTACGTGCAAGCCAGCCGCGCCGAGCCTGGCTGCATCGAATACCACATGCTGCGCGACAAACAGGACCCGACCCTGTTCATCTTCTACGAGATCTGGCAATCCCGGGCCCACCTCGACGTGCACTCGAACCTGCCGCACATGAAGCAGTTCCTTGAGCAGCGCGATGAATACCTGGAGCGGGACTTCGAGATCCGCGCCATCGAGATGATCAGCCCGTCGTCCGCTAGCCGCTGATCAGCAAATGGCCGCCGAGCACACCCAGACCAACGAAGAACACGCGCTTGAACCACAGGGCGCTGATCCGCTGGCGCAGCGATTGCCCCAGCCACATGCCAAGCATGGCCGGGATCAGCGCCAGCAGCGATGCGCTCAACTCGCCCCCGCCGAGTGCGCCACGCCATAGCAATCCTCCGGCCAGGGCCAGGGTCGAGACGGTGAACGACAGGCCCAGCGCCTGCACCAGCTCGTCCTTGTTCAAGCCCAGTGCTTGCAGGTACGGCACCGCGGGTATCACGAACACGCCGGTGGCCGAAGTGATGACGCCGGTCAGCACGCCGCACAATGGACCGAGCCAGCGTTCGCTGCGCCGCCCCACGCGCAGAGTCGGCAGGCACAAACCGCTCAGCGCATAAAACAACAACGCCGCCCCCAGCCCCCGCACCACCCAGTGACCACCGCTCATGCCGATCCACAGCGTGCCCGCCCCGGTGCCGATGAAGATCGCCAGCAGCATCGGCCACAGTCGTTTGATCAACCCGGGCAAATGCCCGCCGAACGCCAGTTGCCAGACGTTGGTGAGTGTCGCCGGAATGATCAACAGCGCCGCTGCCTGCGTCGGCGCCATAGCCAGGCCGAGCAGGCCCATGGCAACGGTCGGCAGGCCGAGGCCGATCACACCCTTGATCATGCCGGCCAGTACAAATGTGCCGATAACCAACAGTGAAAGGGCCAAGCCGAGATTTTGATAAAACGCCGAGAGTGTATTCATGGGGCTATGGTGAGCCCGCAAGGGGTGATTGAAAATCTGCCATATACTGAGGCTGCCTATTGCTTTGACAGAGGCTGAGTATTTCGCTGAAGCGACTGGCCTCTTCGCGGGCAAGCCCGCTCCTACAGGTGGCGCGATCCACTGTAGGAGCGGGCTTGCCCGCGAAGGCGCCCTTCCAGACAACATTCAACTTGGAATTGTTGTAATGCACTTCGACCTGACCGACCTGCGCCTGTACCTGAACATCCTCGACACCGGCAACATCACCGCCGGCGCCGCACGCAGTCATCTATCCCTGGCAGCGGCCAGCGCGCGAATTCGCGCCATGGAGGCGTCGCTGGGTGTCGGGTTTCTACTGCGCAATCGCCGTGGGGTCAGCCCGACGCCGGCCGGCAATGCCCTGGCCCGACATGCCCGGGTTCTGTTGCAACAGGCCGAACGCCTGCAACAGGAACTGGCCGAGTACGCCCAAGGCGTCAAAGGTCAGGTGCGGCTGCTGTGCAATACCACGGCGATCACCGAGTACCTGCCAGAATTGCTCGCAGACTTCCTGCGCAGCCATCCCAACCTCGACATCGACCTGCAGGAACTGCCCAGCACCCGCATCACCCATGCCTTGCGCCAGGGCGCGGCGGACCTGGGCATCGTTTCCGACGCGGTGGACACCGATGACTTGCAGACACGACCGTTCCGCGATGATCCGCTGGTGCTGATCATGCCCCGCGAACACCCCTTGGCGCATGCGACCTCAGTGAACTTCACCGACACGCTGCATCACGACTACGTCGGCCTGAACGCTAACAGCGCGTTGGCGGTGTACCTGGAAGAGCAGGCACTGCACGCCGGCCTGCGCATGCAGATTCGCATCCGCGCCGATGGCTTCGATGGCGTGATGCGCATGGTCACCCGTGGGGCGGGCCTGGCAATCGTACCGCTGGCCGCAGTCGAACGCGGGTCAGGCGGACTGTCCTTCAAAAGCCTCGCCCTGCAAGAGCCCTGGGGCCAACGCAAACTGTTGCTCTGTGCCCGGGACTTCGCCGCATTACCCGGCTATGCCAAGGCACTGCTGGACGCCTTGACTCTCCCCTGAAGGGCAGACTTTATCCTTGAGGTTTGATATTCAAGGACAGTGATGATGGGCAGACGAATACTGGTGATCCTCGGGCATCCGTCCAGCAACAGCTTCTGCGCCACCCTTGCCGAGCGTTACATTCAGTCGGCAGTGAGCGCCGGGCATGAGGTGCGGCGGTTGTTTCTGGGCAGCATGGATTTTGACCCGGTGCTGCGAGAAGGTTATCAGCAGGTCCAGCCGCTGGAAGCCGACTTGCGTAACGCCCAGGCCGATATCCTCTGGGCTGAACAACTGACGCTGGTTTATCCGATCTGGTGGGGTGGCGTACCGGCCTTGCTCAAGGGCTTTTTCGACCGGGTGTTCTTGCCCGGTTTTGCCTTCAAATATCGCCAGGGCAAAGCCTTTCCCGACAAACTCCTGCGCGGTCGAACCGCCCATCTGCTGGTGACCATGGATACACCACCCTGGTACTACCGATGGATCTACCGCATGCCCGGTTTGCATCAGGTCCGCAAAACCACGCTGGAATTCTGTGGCATCAAGCCAACCCGAACCCTCACCTTCGGGCCCATTCTCGGCGCCAGCGCAGACCGGCATGCGGCCTGGTTGCGGCAAGCCGAAGCTATCGCCAGCGGTTGAGCCGGTCGATAATGCGCCGAGCTTTATCCTCGGAGAAAAGGACCTTCCCATGTACATCGGCCAAGCCGCGCAACGTTCCGGCACCACTGTCAAAAGCATCCGTCACTACGAGTCGATTGGCCTGCTGCCTGCCGCTCGCCGTCAGGGCAAGTACCGCATCTATGACCAGCACAGCGTCGATCTGCTGATGTTCATCAAATGTGCCCAGCAACTCGGGTTCAGGCTCAAGGAATTGCAGTCGGTCTTCGCCGGACATCAGGGCCCGCAGTTGCCATGGGAACAGGCACATCAGGTCATCGCCAGCAAAAAACAGGAAATCGCCGAGCGGATAGCGGCGTTGTCGCAACAGCACTCGCAATTGGTCGAGTTCGAGAACAGCCTCGAACAATCCAGGCGCGACTGCCCGCTGACCCGCCTTTGAGGGCCGTGCGTTTCTGGACAGCTCAATGTCGAGCACAGACAACTGATGATTGGGCAAGCGCTATAGGGTGCGACTTCAGTTCTTGAGCCCACTGCCCGGAGTCATCATGACCGCACCGATTACCGTTCTTCGCGACACCCACCCGCTGCCCGTGCTCGACGCCTGCAAATGGGAAAAACTCGAAGGTGACCCGCACACCGTCAACCTCAACGCCTACACCAGCGAAGACGGCAGCAAGATCATGGGCACCTGGATCTGCACGCCGGGCAAGTGGTACGTGGAATACGTGAAGTGGGAGTACTGCCACTTCCAGGAAGGCTACTGCATCATCACCCCGGAAGGCATGGCGCCGATCCACCTGCGCGCCGGCGACATTTTCGTCATCGAGCCAGGAATGAAAGGCACCTGGGAAGTGGTGGAAACCGTGCGCAAATATTTCGTGTTTGCCTGATACAAAAAACCGGGGGATCACCCGACGTGATCTCCCGGTCAACAGTCCATAGGTAAACGCCATACCCTGTGGGAGCGAGCTTGCTCGCGATGACGGCAGTAGCTTCAACAATGAAGTGACTGACCGTCCGCTATCGCGAGCAAGCTCGCTCCCACAGGTTTCCCACCGATCTTCTATTGCGGTTTGCGATAACCATTGATGATCGCCGAGAAGTCCTGCCCACCCTCCCCACGCAAGCTCATCGCCTGATACAACTGCTGGGCCACCGCGCCGAGTACCACTGGCTGATGCGCCTGACGCGCCGCTTCAGTGGCCAGCCCCAGATCCTTGAGCATCAGTTCGGCACCGAAACCACCGGTGTAGCCGCGCGATGCTGGCGCCGTTTCAACGATGCCCGGCCATGGGTTGTACATCTCCGAACTCCAGCAACGCCCGGTGGAACTGTTGATGATGCCCGCCAGCACCTTGGTGTCGATGCCCAGGGCATCGCCCAGCGCCATGGCTTCGCTGACGCCGACCATGGAAATCCCCAACAGCAGGTTGTTGCAGATTTTAGCGATTTGCCCGGTGCCGACCTCACCACAATGGACGATGTTGCGGCCCATCTGCGCCAGCACCGGTTGCAGGGTGGCGAACAGTTCAGGCGTGGCGCCGACCATGAAGGTCAGCGTCCCGGCGGCTGCACCACCGGTGCCGCCAGAGACCGGCGCATCGGCCATGGCCACGCCCTGTTTGGCAGCGGCGGCGGCTACGTCCCGCGCGGTCTGCGGATCGATGGTGCTGCAATCCACGGCCGGTACACCTTTACCGATACCGGCGAGCACACCGTCTTCACCCAGCCACACACTGCGCACATGCACCGCGGCAGGCAGCATGGTGATGACCAGCTCGGCACCCTCTGCCGCTTCACGGGCCGATGCGCTGATGCTGCCGCCCAGTTGTTCCAGCTCCGCCAGCACGGCTTTGTTCAGGTCCACCAGACGCAGTGCATGGCCAGCCTTGATCAGGTTGCGCGCCATCGGCGCGCCCATGTTGCCCAGACCGATAAAAGCGATTTTCATGTCCGGCTCCTTAACGCAGGTTGATGGTGGTATTCACACCGTCGTTGACGCTGTCGTCGTCGAACCAGCGACTGGTGACGGTCTTGGTCTGAGTGTAGAACTGCACCACTTGCTTGCCGTACGGACCCAGGTCGCCAAGCTTGGAACCGCGCGAACCGGTGAAGCTGAAGAACGGGACCGGCACCGGAATCGGGATGTTGATGCCGACCTGGCCGACGTCGATTTCGCTCTGGAATTTACGCGCCGCCGCGCCGCTCTGGGTGAACAGGCCCGTGCCGTTGCCGAACGGGTTGGCGTTGACCAGCGCGATGGCCTCGTCGAGCGTGTTGACTTCCAGCACCACCAGCACCGGGCCGAAGATTTCCTGGGTGTAGATCTGCATGTCGGTGGTCACGCCGGAGAACAGGGTCGGGCCGACAAAGTTGCCCTTCTCGTAACCGGGAACCGTGATCTCGCGACCGTCCAGCTCCAGTTTCGCGCCTTCCTTGATGCCGCTCTCGATCAGCTCGAGAATCCGCGCCTTGGCCTTTTTCGAGATCACCGGGCCCACATCGGTGCCCGGCTCGCTGCCGGCATTGACCTTGAGCTTCTGCGCCAGCGCCTTGAGATCCGGCAACCACTGCTTGGCCGCGCCCACCAGCACCACCACCGAGGTGGCCATGCAGCGTTGACCGGCAGCGCCGAAGCCGGCACCCACCAGCGCATTCAGCGCTTGTTCGCGATTGGCGTCCGGCAGCACCACGGCGTGGTTCTTGGCGCCCATCATCGATTGCACACGCTTGCCGTGCTTGCCGGCCAGGTCGTAGACGTGAGTACCGACGGCGGTCGAACCGACGAAGGAAACCGCCTTGATGTGTTTATGGGTGCAGAGCCCGTCCACCACGTCCTTGCCGCCATGCACGACGTTGAGCACGCCGGCCGGAATGCCGGCCTCGATGGCAAGTTCCACCAGGAGCATGGTCGACATCGGGTCCTGTTCGGACGGCTTGAGCACGAAGGTGTTGCCGCAGGCGATGGCCATCGGGAACATCCACAGCGGAATCATCGCCGGGAAGTTGAACGGGGTAATGCCGGCGCACACGCCGATTGGCTGGCGCAGGGTGTAGGTGTCGACGCCACCGGCGACGTTTTCAGCGAACTCACCCATTTGCAGGCTGCCGATGGAGCAAGCGTGCTCGACCACTTCCAGGCCACGGAAAATGTCGCCTTCGGCGTCGGCAATGGTCTTGCCCTGCTCGGCGCTCAGGACCGCGGCGATGCGCTTGGAGTGTTCGCGGATCAGCGCCTGGAGCTTGAGCATGATGCGCATGCGCGCACCGATCGGGGTCAGTTTCCAGGTCTGGAAGGCACGATGGGCGGCGCTGATGGCGGCGTCGACTTCTTCAGCGGTGGCAAACGGCACTTTGGCCAGCACTTGCTGGGTAGCCGGGTTGACGATGTCGTGCCACTCGGTGGATTTGGACTCGACCCACTCGCCGTCGATCAACAGCTTGACCTTCTGCACGGTGGTTTCGTTGGGCGTAAGCGATGCGTTCATGTGGGTCTCCTGGACTTTGTTGTTATCAGGGGAGCCAAGGCGAGAAAGTCGCCTTGAGATGAGGCGTGTGCCGCGAATTGGTTAACCGGCTGTTTTTGGAGTATAGATGTGCAAACTTCTAATAAGAACGTACATAAAAACCGGTCCAACATGCAAAAAAACATCACCTCCCTCGGCTCGTTGAACTGGGATGACCTCAAGTTTTTCCTTGAAGTCGCCCGCACCCGAAAGGCCAGCACCGCGGCCAAGCGCCTGGCGGTGGACTACACCACGGTGTCGCGGCGCATCAGTTCCCTGGAAACGGCACTGGGCACATTGCTGTTCGAAAAATCCCGGACCAACGGCTTTGTCCTGACCGCCGAAGGCCAGCGGTTGATGGGGTATGCCGAGTCGATCGAAAGTACCCTGCACATGGCGTGCGAGCAGGTTTCCGGGTCCGGCGTGGCGCTGTCCGGTCATGTGCGCATGGGCTGCACCGAAGGCTTCGGGAGCTTTTTCATCACGCCGCAACTGAGCCACTTCGTCGACACCTACCCGGCGATCTCGGTGGATATCCTGCCGCTGCCGCATTTCATCAGCCTGTCCAAGCGCGAGGCCGACATCGTCATCGCCCTGGAGCGTCCGGAGCATGGCCCGTACGTCTGCTGCAAACTGTGCGACTACCGATTGCAGCTGTACGCGACCCAGGATTATCTGGACAACCACCCGCCGATCCGCCGGCCGGCAGACTTGGCGAAACATTCGTTTATCAGTTACGTCGACGACCTGGCGTTCAGCTCGGAGCTGTTGTACCTGGCCAACGTATTACCCGGCGCCAGCGCCAACCTGCGCAGCACCAGCGTGATCGCGCAGTTCGTGGCGGCGCAGCAAGGACGCTCACTGGCGATCCTGCCGTGCTTCCTCGCCACTCAGGACCCGCGCCTGCTGCCGGTGTTGCCACAGGAAATCAATATCACTCGACAGTTCTGGATGTACTGCCGCGAAGACCTGCGCAAGCTCAAGCGGATCACCCTGTTGTGGGATTACATCCGTCAGGTCACCGAGCAGAATCACGGCCTGTTGATGGGCGAAAGCCGGGAGATGCTGTTTGCCGATGACTGACCTTTCAGCCTGTCGGCTCGCGGCCTTCCTTTAGCTCCAGCATCAGTCCGCTCAAGCGTTTGACCCGGCGTTTCACCGCTTCTTCAAACACGCCTGCACGCGACTCGATCAAGGTGAACCAGTCCTTGGCCCGGGTAATTCCGGTGTAGATCAGTTCCTTGGTGAGTACCGGATTCAAGGCATCGGGAAGAATCAACGCGGTATGCGCGAACTCCGAGCCCTGGGATTTATGCACGGTCATGGCGTACACGGTTTCGACATCGTTCAGGCGACTGGGCAGGACAAACCGCACGCCACCCTGGCCATCATTGCGTGGGAATGCCACACGCAGAACCTGCTTTCCATTTTCATGTCCGTCCTGTTCCGGGAGCTTGAGGGCGATGCCGATATCGCCGTTCATCAATCCCAACCCGTAATCGTTGCGGGTCATCAGCACAGGGCGACCTTCGTACCACTGCTGGTCACTGTCGATCAGGCGCGCCCTCAGCAACGCGTCCGTCACTCGCTGGTTCAAACCCTCGACACCCCACGGCCCCTTGCGCACGGCACATAACAATTGGAATGCGTCGAAGGCCTGCAGCACTTGTCGAGCCCAATCAATCCAACGCGAATCTTCCAGCGGGCTGTCCAGTGGCGGCCGCTGATTGCGCAGCACGCTCAGGTAATGCCGATAACCCTGCGGGCCCTCACCGTGGCCGTCGAGAAGCAAGCGCTCCAGGGCCCGATCCTGCTCGCCCTTGAGGGCCAGGCAATACACATCGTCATGGCTTCGTGCCGACAACAACTTGCGGGCTTCTTCGGGTTGCTGCTGGTTGACCCAGCGAGCCAGTTGGCCAATGCCGCTGCCTTCACCGAATCGCCGGGAATGGCGCAGCATCACGACCTGTTGGGCCAATGGATGAGTGCCCTGCACGTCTTCCTGCAAGCCGCTGGCCTGCAGGTTTTCGCCACTGACGGTTTCCAGCCACTGGCGTGTCTGCGGGCTGTACCAGCCAGCCTCCGCGTCGCGACACAGATCCCCCAATACCGCACCGGCCTCTACCGAAGCCAGTTGATCCTTATCCCCCAACAGCACAAGGCGCGCATGGGCCGGCAAGGCGTCGAGCAGATTGGCCATCATTTCCAGGTCGATCATCGAAGCCTCGTCCACCACCAACACATCCAGCGGCAGGCGATTGCCCGCGTGGTGGCGGAAGTGACGAGTCCCGGGCCGGCTGCCGAGCAGGCGGTGAACGGTGGTGACGTCGGAGGGGATCTTTTCCCGTATTTCTTCAGTGACCTTCAAGGTCCGGACTTGCTGGCTGATGGATTCCGTCAGACGCGCCGCGGCCTTGCCGGTCGGTGCAGCGAGGCGAATGCGCAGGGGCGTGCCGGCCTCGACCGCTGGTGCCTGGAGCAACGCCAGCAAGCGCACAACGGTGGTGGTCTTGCCGGTTCCCGGCCCCCCTGTGACGATACTGAAAGCGCTGCGGGTCGCCAGGGCGCAGGCGAGCTTCTGCCAGTCGATCACTTCACCGGAGCGGGCAGGCCCAAACAGACCGGTGAGGCGCTGAAGCAAGTCGTTCGGCGTGGATTCGTGTTCCGCCAGACGTTCACGCAACGAGAGGTCGATCCGCCGCTCGTAGGCCCAATAGCGGCGCAGGTACAAGCGCTTGCCCGATAGAACCAAAGGCCGGTCGCGCACGTTGTCACGGCTGTCAGCGGCCAGCGCGACCAGGTTGCTCGCGGCCAGTACCTTGCACCAATGAGCCCCGTCCAATGATCCCAGCAATTGCGAGGGCAATAGCATCGCACCGCCTTGCACATCACCTTCGGGGGGTAATGACAGGGCGAAGTCCGGTTCTTTCAGTGTCTCGAACAGGTCGAGACAGACATGCCCGTGACCCAATTGGTGGCTGATCAGCGCGGCTGCCAGCAATACCAACGGATCATCCTCCGGCGCCAGTTCATGCAGAAACACGACAAAGGCTTTGTCCAGCGCGCGCAACCAGCCACGCTCGACCCAACGCGTGAGCAACAGCAGCAAGTCATCGGCACGACTCAGCGGCGCCAGTTCGGCCAGGCTTTCGGCTGCCAGCGATGTGGGCAACAAATCGGCGAATGTGCGACTCATAACAGTACTCCCTGTTCCCAGGCGGGCTCGGCCTTGGGTTCTGGCTTGCCCTGGAACAGCCTGTCCAGACGCTCGATCAGTTCTCTTGGCGGCCGGGCGAAAAATACACCCTGGCTGGCCGCACGCGTACCGCGCAAAAACAGGTACAACGCTCCGCCGACATGCCGGTCGTAGTCGTAATCGGCGAGCCGCGCCTTGAGCTGGCGGTGCAGGGCCAACAGGTACAACACGTATTGCAGGTCATAGCGGTTGTCGAGAATCGATTGTTCCATGGCCTGTGCGGTGTAGGCCGCATCATCGACGCCGAGCCAGTTGGACTTGTAGTCGGCAACGTAATAGCGGCCGTCATGTTCGAACGTCAGGTCGATGAAGCCCTTGAACATGCCATTAAGCAACACCGGTTCGGCGGCCACCCGAGCCACGCCGTTATGGGTGTATTGGCACACCAGCGCATCGAGCTTGAGCACATCGACCTTATGGCTGGCGAACCAGAACTCCATCTCGACCTGGTACTGCGTCAACTGGTCGAATACCACCGGTGCCTGACCGTCGCCCAGTTGCAACGGCGACTTGAGCAGATGCTGCAGCCAGTCGCTCAAGGTGCTGATCCAGCCCTCCCAGCCTCGACGATTGCAGCGACGGGCAATGGCGTCGATCACCTCTTGTGGTGGTGCACCAAAACCTTCGCCCCCCGCCCATTCGAGCAAGCCATGGAGGAAGGTGCCGGGGTTCGGGCCGCGTGGGAAGCGATGGATATCGGCGCCACCGGCCACCACGTCTCTGGGGGCCTGCGGGTCGAGGCGTTCGTCATCGAACAGTTTTTGCGCCTGCGGGCTCTCCGGTGCTTCGTCCGTGCCGATGCTCAGGGTGTCGCCAATGCGCAACGCGCTATAAGAAGCGATCCACCAGTTTTCACTGGCCTTGCGTTTCGGAACCAGTGGCACCAGCAGCGCCGCGTCGTTTTGCGGTGGCTGGTAGTGCTCTGCTGTTGCTTCAGGCATCTCGGCATAGGCCAGCGCCGGGCAGTCCTGTTGCAGATCCCGCAACCAAAGCTGTAGCGCCGAGGACTCGGCCAATGGCCCACCGCCACCCAGCAGATAACCCAATGCCGACAGATGCAGCACCGAGCCATTGTTGTTGCCGCGCTTGAGGTCGGCCACTCCCAGCCAGCAAGCGTGTTGCGCCCGGGTCAGGGCGACATAGAGCAAGCGCAGATCCTCGGCCAGACGCTCATCGTCAGCCAGGGCTATCAATTCTGCCGTCGGTTTCAATGAGACCTGGGCATTGCCTGATTCATCGTGGTAGTGCAACGGCAGGCGGCTGCCATCCACCGGTTTCGCCGAGCAAATGAACGGCAGGAACACCAAGGGATATTCAAGGCCCTTGGATTTGTGAATGGTCACGACCTTGACCAATTGCTCATCACTTTCCAGACGCAGGATCTGCTCTTCGCCAGCCTGCCCGGACAACGCCAGGTGCTCGGACAAATGCCGGATCAGGGCTTGCTCGCCATCGAGTTCGGCGGCGGCTTGTTGCAGCAGTTCGAAAAGGTGCAGAAGGTTGGTCAACACGCGCTCGCCGTCATTGCGGGCGATCAGCGCCTGGGGCAAGCGGAAGTCGTGCAGCAAGCGTCGCAGCATCGGCAGTACGCCCTGCTTGCGCCAGACTTCGCGATAGCCACGGAACTGCATGACCCGGGATTCCCAGGCCAATTCGTCCTGATTCAGCCGCTCCAGCTCGGTCAACGACAGGTTCAACGTGATGCTGGCCAACGCCGCTCGCAGCGGGCGCTCGACATCCGGCTCGGCGCAGGCCTTGAGCCAGGTCAGCACGTCATGCGCCTCCTGGGCGGCGAACACCGAGTCCTTGTCCGACAGGTAAACACTGCGCACGCCCCGGGCGGCCAATTGCGCACGAACCGCCTGCGCCTCCTTGCCATCGCGGACCAGGATGGCGATGTCCGCCGGCAACAGGCCCCTGAAGGCTTTGCCGTCCTGGGTGAACCCCGCTTGCCCCTGCTGTCCGCCATTGAGCAATGCCGTGATTTCACTGGCGCAGGCTGCCGCCAGGTGTTGCCGGTACACCGCACCGGACAACGGTTGCTCGGCCGGCAAGTGCCAGATGTTCAAGGCCGGGATTGCCTGGTCATTGATGCGCAAGACTTCTTTGCGGCCCTGAGAAGCCACCGGCGTGAACGGCACCGGGTTGTCGCCATTCGTCTCCCGGAAGAGGAAAGCGCCGCGCCCTGACTCCCGGGCTTCGGCGCGCTCGAACACATGGTTCACCGCATTGACCATGCCGTGGCTCGAGCGAAAGTTGGTGCCCAGGGTGTGCAGGCGGCCGGTGGTGGCCTGTCGGGCGCGCAGGTAGGTATGGATGTCGGCACCGCGAAAAGCGTAGATCGCCTGTTTCGGGTCGCCAATCAGGAACAGTCCGCACTCGGGGCTGTTCTCTTCAATCCGGTAGATGCTCTCGAAGATCCGGTATTGCACCGGGTCGGTGTCCTGGAACTCATCGATCAGGGCGACCGGAAACTGCTCACGAATCAGGGTTGCCAGTCGTTCGCCGCCATCGGACTGCAAGGCCGCATCGAGGCGCAGCAACATGTCGTCAAAGCCCATTTCCGCGCGGCGGCGCTTCTCTTCCTCGAATCGTGCTCCGACCCAGCGAGCGGCGTGTTGCAGTACGGCGGCATCGGGTGTTGGCAACCCATCGAGACAGGCCTTGAGGCCGGCCATCGCATCGAGCCCCGGATGTCGAGGTGCTTCGCCCTTCCAGGCTTCGGCCATGCCATCAGGGGTCAGGCGCGTGAAGCCGGTGCCGATGTCCAGTTGCTCAAGGGATTCGTCTTCGGCCCAGGCTTTGATCTTTTCGAACCAGGGCTCGAAATAACGTGCCTGCATCTTGCGACCGTCGACAGCCTTGCTGGCAACGCCCTGGTGACAGATCGCAAGCAACTCGTCCGCCCACTGCAGCCAAGGCTTCTTGAGTTCGATCAGGGCAGCCCGTCGCTCTTGCAAGCATTGCGAAATCACTTCGGCGGGCTCTTTCCCTTCAAGGGCATCCCGCTCGCTGGCGAACAGCGCACGAATCCGCGGCAGCAGCGCCGCCGGTCCGCCCCAATTGCTGCGTACCCAATTCAAGGCGTCACCTTGCATCGGGTAACAGAACAGCCGCCAGTAATCGCGCAGGACTTCCCCCAGCAAGTCGCTGTGGTCGGTTTCCAGGGTCTGGGTAAACAGGCTGCCGCTGTCGAAGGCGTGCTCGCGCAACATGCGCTGGCACCAACTGTGGATGGTCGACACCGCCGCCTCGTCCATCCACTGGGCGGCGATATCCAGGCGGTTTGCGCATCCTGGCCATTGCTCGGGCAAGTACTGATCGCGCAACTCGGCAATCAGGCTGTCAGGGGCAGGTGTTTCATCGCGGAAATAGCGTGCGGCCTCGGCGAGCCGCGTGCGAATGCGTTCGCGCAGCTCTTTGGTCGCGGCGTCGGTGAAGGTCACGACGAGGATCTGCGGCGGCAACAGTTCACGTCCGAAGCCACTGTCCTCCCCGCCATTGCCAAGCACCAGACGCAGGTACAACGCGGAAATGGTGAACGTCTTGCCGGTCCCGGCGCTGGCTTCGATCAGTTGGCTGCCACGCAGCGGGAATGCCAGGGCCAGAGGTGTCTTTGTGCTCATCAGCGCGACTCCTCGCTGGACAGTGAACGCCAGGGCGCTTCGAAAAGCGGACGATAAAGTGCATCGCACCAGTCGCTGAACGTCTCATCGGCGACCAAGGCATCGTAATCGGCGAATTGGCGGGCGAGTGCCGGGCTTTCGCGACGCTCTCCGTCTGTCGTCTGCCCATCCCCTTCATAGGCCTTGCGCGCAGCGGAGTCGGCCTTGATCGGGTCGGTTTGCCCCAGCCACGCAAAGGCTGTCTTGACCGCGATCGGCAGAGGCTGGCGCATACCCGACTGCCAGGCCATCAACAGGTCACCCAAGGTTTTGCGCGCTGTGGACTTCTCCATCGGTTCGAGCAACAGACTATCGTCGCTGGCCACCAGTGCGGTGGTCAGCGCCATGCCACTGGCACAAGCCACCAGATGGGTGAGCCACGGGCGTGTCAGTCGATGCCATTTGCGTGACTTGATCGAGCCAATACTGTTGGGGATCGTAGTGATCGACAGCAATCCGCCATCGGCGCGCTGATGCAGGCCGCTGAGCCAGCCCTCAATGTGCAGGCCTTGCAGTTCAAGATCGACGGGCAACGCGCTGCTGAGCGGCGTTGGCCACAACGCCAGGAGCTGTTGGTGGCGTTGCAGCAGGTCAGGCAAGGGCTCGATCAACTCGCGTTGCAGGCACTCACCGAATCCGGCCATGGGCAGCAATCCGCTGTTTTGCAGGCGTTTCGCCTGATCCTCCAGTGCTTGTCCGGTATGTCCAGGATCTGCCAGCGCCGCTTCGAGCAAACGGTCACTGAGGCTGTAACGCTGCAATGCATCCAGGACAAAAGGCTCTTCATCAGCCAAGGGCGCTTCAGCCGCCTCGAAGAAGACCTTCAGGCGCTGGCTGAAAAAGTGCCGTACCGGATTGCGCAGGAAATCCTGCAATTGACCGAGACTCAGTGGTTCGTCCTGAACGTGAGCCTCGAGCACTTCGGCGCTTGCCTGTTGCTCTGTCGCTTGATGAAGGACCTGCCATTCGGTGGCGTAGCTGAACGACTCATCCCCTTCGTGAAAGTAGCGGGCACTGAAAGGTTGCAACGGGTGTTCCCGGGTCATGGCCTGGAGCAGGTCATTGTCGCTTTGTGACAATCGCCAACCGCTGGCCAGGTGGTCGCGTAACTGGCCGATCAGCACCGACGCAGGCCTCTCGCTGTTATCGCGGATGCTGCGGCCTACCCAACTGATGTAGAGCTGGTCCCGTGCCGACAGCAGGGCTTCCAGTAGCAGGTAGCGGTCATCTTCGCGCCGGGAGCGGTCACCTGGACGGTAATCACTGCCCATGAGATCGAAATCCAGTGGCGGTTGCGCGCGCGGATAATCGCCATCATTCATGCCCAACAGGCACACCAGTTTGAACGGGATGGCGCGCATGGGCATCAAGGTGCAGAAGTTGACCGCACCGGCCAGAAAGCGTTGGGACAAACGGCCCTGATCCAGACCCGCAAGCCAGGCTTCACGAACGACGGTCAGCGGCAACTCGTCCTGCAACCCGACCGACTCGCAGGTATCGAGCCAGGTCTCGCGCAGCTCTTCGAGCTGAGCCAGCAAGTAGTCATCGTGTTCGTTACTGGCAAGGAAGAACAACTGCACCAACGCCTGCAAGCGCAAGCCCCATTGCCCCGGCGATGCAGACTGAGAGAGTTCGTGGTGAGCCACTTCCAGCGCGTCCAGCAGCGCAACCAGCGGGCCGATTAGCGCGGCGTCCAGGCCCCCGATTTCGTCGTAGGGCTCGATACCCGCATAAGCATCGGCGCTGCCAACGGCATAACCGAGCAACATCCGGCGCAAGCCGAAACGCCAGCTGTTTTGCTCCAGTTCATTGGGCAACCCGAGCCCGGCACGCTGCTCGGCGTTCATGCCCCAGCGAATGCCGGCACCTTCGATCCAGCGGTGCAGCGTCGGCAAGTCGCGCTCCTCGACACCAAAGCGAGCACGCAGTGCCGGGACGTCCAGCAGATCGAGAATCTCACTGACGGGGAATCGGCTGTCAGGCAGCTTGAGCAGGTGCTCGACAGCAATCAGCAATGGATCGCGGCCGCGCTGGCCCTGGTCAGCCAGGGTAAACGGAATGAAGCGCGGATCCTGGCGGTCAAGCTGACCAAACACGGCACGAATGTGCGGTGCGTAACTGTCGATATCCGGGACCATCACGATGATGTCCCGGGGCCGCAAGTGCGGGTCGGCGCTGAAACGCGAGAGCAGTTGATCGTGGAGAATCTCGACTTCTCGCTGGGCGCTATGGGCGATGTGAAAACGGATCGATTCGTCCTTCTTCAGGTCGATAGCGGGCCAACGCTCCCGAGTCTCGTTGAGGGGACGCAACTCGAGGATGTCATCCTGCAATTGGTTGAGCACGTTCAGCGGCTGACTATCACTGAACAGGTCGATGCGCCCGTCGCGAAATGCCGAACGATAGCTGTTGGGATCGTCATAACTGTCGAGCAGATTGATGTAGTCCCGCCCCTGCTTGCCCCATGCGGCCAGCAGCGGATGAGCATGCTGGTGCAGGGTTTGCGGATCGATCACTACCGGCATGCCGCTTTTGCGGGCCTGACGCTTGTATTGATGCCGCAACAGGTCTTTATCGGCGACGATGTCCGCCCAATGGTGACGACACGGGTTATGTACGCACAGCAGGACCTGGCTGAATCGTGCCAGTCCCGCCAGTGCCTCCAGGGCTTGCGCAGGCAACGAAGAAATCCCGAAAACGATCACTCGTGAGGGTAATCCCTTGGGAGCTGTTTCGAGGTTATTGATGCGCTCGACAAATCGCTGATGGACACCGGCACGACTTTGCGCCATGCCTTCTTCTCCCACATCCAGCAAAAGTGCGCGCCATAACTCTGCCTGCCAGCAATTGGCCGGGGTCATGGGTTTGGCTTCGCCCCTGGCGTTTCTTGTTTGATGACGACCGTCCGCCCAGTCTTCCAGCCAGTCAGCCCGATAGACCTGGTATTGGTCGAACAGATCCGCCAGACGCTCGGCCAATTGATAGCGTTTGCGCAGATCGGTGTCATGGGTCAGGAAACGCTGCAGCGGCTCGAAGTGCGGCTGATTGACCAACTGCGGCAGCAGGCGCATCAGGCGCCAGGTCAGCGGGGCTTTATCGAGCAGGGACTTGACCGGAATTTCATCGCGACCAAGGACCATGCGATAGAGCTGCCACATGAAGCTGCCGGGCAACTGCACGTCAATGGCGGCAGCGATACCGCAGCCTCCCATGTCGTCTTCTTCAGCGTCTTCAGCCAAGGCCAGCTTGAGCCACTGGGCAATGCCATTGCTCTGCACCAGGGCGATTTCGTTTTCCAGGGGAGCCAGCGGGTAGCGGCGCATCCAACTGACCACCAAGCTGCGCAATTCATCCAGGCGGTTACCGTGAACCACCATGAATCCAGCACTGAGAGGTGTTGCGTCCGGCATAGAGGCGTCCTTGGAAATGCAAAATCAAAGGACGACTTTAACATCTGTAGGAGCGGCATGCTCCGGGCGGCGTTCCGACGATGGTCGTCAACGCTGACGCTGGCTGCCTGGGGCCGCGCGGTGTCCTGGCGTTCTTCGCGAGCGAGCTCGCTCCTACAGGGAACAGCGTTCGAGGGGGACGGAGGCCAAAAAACAAAACCCCAACTGCTTTCGCAATTGGGGTTTTGGAATTTAATCTTGACGATGACCTACTCTCACATGGGGAAACCCCACACTACCATCGGCGATGCATCGTTTCACTGCTGAGTTCGGGATGGGATCAGGTGGTTCCAATGCTCTATGGTCGTCAAGAAATTCGGGTACCGAAGCGTCTTTCGACGGTTCAGCAAATTGGGTATGTGACAGCTTTCGGTGTTTTGTGAACGTCGAACTTTCGGTTCATTGCGTCTTCACACACCGCAATCTGATGCTCTTTCGAGTCGGCAGATTGCTTGGGTGTTATATGGTCAAGCCTCACGGGCAATTAGTATTGGTTAGCTCAACGCCTCACAGCGCTTACACACCCAACCTATCAACGTCGTAGTCTTCGACGGCCCTTCAGGGGACTC